>CAZRNK010000360.1:0-2608 GCA_964601435.1 uncultured Oscillospiraceae bacterium
CAGGCACATGGTCACTTCCGCGCTGACCCACACAATGCCGTTTATGGACAGGACCACCGCCAGGATAACCCCCGGTGCGGACAAGATGAGGAGCAGGATAATATAGAACGTCATGGTGAGCACCTTGGAGGTGATGCCGCCGAAAATCCGGTCCTCCGCCAGATTGCCCCCCAGGAACAGGAGGGAAAAGCTGACGCGCACCAGGGCAAAGGCGGCCATCTCCGCCACGCCCAGGCCCAGAAGCAGGCACACCGGCACCGCCACCAGGATGGCTTCCACGATGAAGCTCTCCAGGCTCTCCCCCAGGCACCACAGCAGCTTCCGGAAGGGGCTCTCGGGCACCAGATAGACATAGGGCTTTAAAAGCTCCCGGATAATCCGGCCCATGGCCACGGAGAAAAACTGCATATAGGTGGCAAACAAAAGCACCGGCATCAGGCCGCCATCCCGGACGAAGAAGGTAAAGCCGATAATTACCACCACGAAGATGAGGGCCTGGCCGCTGAGCAGGAAGGTGCGGGAGCGGCGGTTTTCCAGCTTGTGCTTATAATAGAACACGCTGGCCCCCTCCCCCTTGCCCAGGCCGGTTTTCCCCAGCCGCAGCTTTTTGGGTGCGCTCTCAGTGAGCTTCCCCTCCTTGGCGGCCTCCTGGGTGGCATAGGCGGTCTCGGTGGACTGGAGCACATCCTCATAGTAGTCGATGTCCTTTGCATGGAGGAAGATGCCCGCGGCAGCCAGCACCGCGCACCAGAGGACAAGGCCCAGCACCACCCAGCCGGCGTGGCCGAGGATGGCGCCGCCTACGGAGCCGCCCAGCCAGCCCACAATGGGGAACAGGCGCACTGCCAGGGAGTTGCCCAGGGTAGCCAGGGTCTCTGCCAGAGCGTCCTGATGCCCCAGGGCCGTCAGGAAAATCCAGAGTGCATAGGCAGCCGGGATGGCGATGAAGATGCCCCGCGCCCCTGGCCGGACGGCCAGGAGGCAGTAGAGGAGCATGCCTGTGAGCTGGCCGGAAAAGACTGCCAGCCCGTAGCCCACCACAATGACCAGGAGCCCGCCAATCCCCACGCCGTAAAGGCTGTGGACCCAGCCATACTGGAACAGGAGGAAAAAGCCCAGCAGCAGGGAGGTGCCCATCTGCTGCAAAAGCCCGCAGAACAGCACCTGTACCGGGCGGAAGGGTCCGGCAAAGAGGAAGTTTACATCCGGCATCTTGAAAATGCTGGCCCCGGAGGAGAAGCCGCTGTTGGCCGTCAGAAAGAACATGATGATATACAGCGCAGTGACGCCGGCGGTGAGCTCCCGGACGTCCCGGAGCTCCATGCCCGGCTCCTCTATGTTCCCGGCAAAGAGGACGAAGGCCAGCAGGGCGATGAGAATCACCGTATAAACCAGCTTTGCCGGAGAGCGGACCAGGTTTTTCAGCTGGTTTTTCAGCCGGGTCCGGATTAAATAGACAAGAGCTGGATTCACGCCTTGTCACCGCCTTCCGTAATCTGGAAGAACAGCTCCTCCAGGCTCTCCGAGTCCGTCTCCTCGGGGATGTTGCGCTTCTCGGCGGCGAAGCGCCCGGCCATCATAATCTTGGCCGTGTCCCAGTAGTCCTCCACACTGTCAATCATGTGGGTGGAGATGAGCACTGCGGCGCCGTCTGCCTTCAGCTCCCGGAAAATCTGCTTGAGCTCCTTAATGGCGTGGGGGTCCAGGCCCACCAGGGGCTCGTCGAAGATGATGACTTTGGGCCGGTGAATCAGGGCGCAGGCGATGGAGAGCTTCTGCTGCATGCCCTTGGACAGCTCCCGTCCCAGTTTGTCCGCCTTGTCCGTGAGCTCGAAGCGCTCCAGCAGGGCGCCGGCATAGCCATCGTCTTCCAAACGCCAGGCCCGGCGGATGAACTCTAAATGTTCTGAAACTGTGAGCAGCTCATAGACTGCCGGCATTTCCGGCACATAGCCCAGCAGGCGCTTTGCCTCCACGCTTTTATTGGGGTGGCCGTCGATGGTGATGTCCCCCTTGAAGCGCAGCAGCCCCGCAATGGATTTGATGAGGGTGGATTTCCCGGCCCCGTTGGGGCCCAGCAAAACCGCAATCTGACCGCCCGCAACAGAGAAACTGATGTCGTCATTGGCAAGGGTCTTTCCGTACCGTTTGGTGACATGGGCGATGTCCAGCATAGTAAATTACCTCCTGTGATTCTTTCCTTCCCAGCGCCGCACACCGTGGCACAGGGAGAGTATAGCATGCCAGGGGACAAAATACAACAGAAATTTCTAATGTATTAAAAATTTCTCCTGTACCATACAATATAAATAGAAGAGAAAACCTATCTCCCTGGAGGTGAGGGCCATGGCCTTTGTACCGGAGCCCACAAGGAAAAAAGTAAAGGCTGGATACAAGACGCTGTACCTGCCCCAGGCGCTGATTGACCAGATTGAGGCCATCGCCCGGGAAAATTCCACCAGCTTTAATAATGTAGTGGTGAGCATGATTCGCCACTGCCTGGAGGAAGCGGAATCGTGACAGTACGCCGCCCCGGCCCCATTGTAGCCGAGGGCGGCGTCCTTGTCTATAAAAAAGGCGCGAATTTAAGAAAGATTTAACCTTTCCC
>CAZRNK010000361.1:0-2605 GCA_964601435.1 uncultured Oscillospiraceae bacterium
TAAGCCGGAAAGCGCCAAAGACGCTTTGCGGCTCTTTACTTGCGATACAAAAGGGTATATGAAAGTTGCAGCTTACTTTTTCTCCTTGGCCGCAAACGCAGCCTCAGCCTTTTCAACAAAGCCTTCCTTGACCGGCAGGACCATAATAGCGCTGACCAGCATCAGAATGCCGAAGACCACGAAAGTAACCGTATAGCCAAAGAACTTGGCCATATAGGCGAAGGCGGCAGCGCCGCTCATGGCGACAATCTGGTTGATGGTCAACAGGGTACCATAGGCCTTTTGGAAATTATACCTGCCCCAATAGCTGGTGGTCATACTCACCAGGTAGTTGGCCGCGCCGCCCATGGCTGCGCCGATGATGGCCAGAGAGACACAGATGGCGATATAGTTGTGTACGATATTCAAAGCAGCGCCCACTGCCGCCAGAATCAGGGTGATAATCATGGCCTTTTTGGGCCCAATCTTACCATCCAGCAGACCGCACAGATAGCTGCCGATACAGCCGGCCACCGCGCCGATGACCATGATGGACATGGCCGCGTCCATGGAGTAGCCGCCAGCCAGCAGGCGGGGAACCATCTGCGCCATTGCTCCGGTGGCAAACATCAGCAGGAATCCGGTGCTCAAGGCGACCAGCCAGGTCTCTTTCACAGTGAGCATACGGCTGGGCGTCCAGGGACTTTTTGCAAGGATGGCCTCGCCCTCGGCCAGCTCGCGCTCGGCCTGCTCGCGGGTCATACTCTTGTCGTTGTCGGGGAAGCAGCCGCGCTGCTCGGGATACTCAGGGAACACGAAGGCACCGACCAGGGTCAGTACCAGGCCAAACCCGCCCATGATGAGGTAGGAGGTGGTCAGGCCGAGATTCTCCATCATGGAGGCAAAGAGGGGGGAGCCGAAGCCGCTGCCCACCACAAGGCCGATGGTGGTGATGCCGATGACCACGCCCTTCTTGCGGGGAAACCAGTTGCTGGTGATGGTGTTGTTGGCAAACTGCATCCAGAGGACGTAGGTGGTGTACATGCTCAGAAGCAGCAGGGCGAAGACAATAAAGTTGGTCACGACGCCCCACAGGGCCAGTGCAACCGAGTAGAGTATGCCGTCAACCAGAATCAGGGTGCGCAGTTTCACCTTTCCCTTGGAAAACAGCACGCTGATGATGTAGACGACAGCGACGGAAATCCACCCGCCCAGGGTGGGCAGGGCCAGGACGGCGGTCTGATCCCAACCGTACATCTGCTCCCAGGCAGCGCAGGCAATCTGCGTGGTATTGTTGCCGAAAGAGCAAATGAAGTAGGTCAAAAAGCAATAGATAATCAGTCCCCAACCCCATTTACCATAACCGTGGCCCAATGTTTTCATGTGAGAGTCCTCCCTTTTAAATATGTTTTCGGGCGTCGCTGCACCCGGAAAAGCTAGGCTCTGTCTGTTTTATTCCTTGATATCCGACCCCGCGGGTCCGATTTCATGCTTCGCTGAGGCTGTCGATTAGGTCTGCAAGCCCTCCGATGGTTTTCGCTGCGGAAGCGTCTGTGATATTGACCATAACGTCAAATTCATCCTCCAGCTTGGCACACAGGCCGACGAAAATCACAGAGGGACCTTTCAGGTCATTGGCAAAGTTTGTGGCCGCGCTCAGTGTTTCCGGGTCAACGTGATAGGACTGGGCGACCAGGCCGATTAGGGCTTCGACCGTCTTGCTGTTTGCCCCTGCCGGGGCTGCCGGCCCAGTTGCCTCGCCTGCGGGCTGCTCCGCTTTGGGCTGCCCGGCGGCCCCACGCTCCTGCTGGGCATCCGCCTCACGGGCCGGGGCCAGAATGGGCTTTCCGTTTCCATCGATGGGGTCGATGGCGAAAACTGCGGTTTTATAGCCGTCTCTCTGCACAATCTCCATATGTACGGGATAGGGCATGTGGGCGCGGACCCATGGCTCGTTCTCGTGGGTCACGTTCAGCACCATGACGTTGCGCTCAGGCCCCTCCTCGGTCTTGACCCAGCCGTATGCATACGGCTCCAGGTCACTGTAGTCCGGCTTTGCACTCATAGCCGTTGGCATATAAAACTCCATCAGGCTGCCGCGTCCGCACATCTCGTACCATTCCGTGGTATAGGAGCCACAGTTGTTGCAGCCGTATACAGGTGGCCATTCCACATTGCCGCAATGGGGGCACTTGCGCCCGAGGATTTTGCCCTTTTCCAGATTTTCGTAGTACTCCTTCACCACGCGACTCAGCTTGATGTCCGTATAATCGGAGAACTTGCGGGTGCTGTAAGCGGGCTTGCCCGCAGGGCCCTCGTTGCGGATAATGACAGAGCAGAAGTTCTGTCCGCCGCCGTAGCCGCGGAGGAACACAGTGCGGGGCAGTTTCTTGACCTGATGGGAGCCGGCATCTCCGCGCATTTGCAGGACCGCGTCGTAGAAGTCGGCAAGGCCGGAGGCGGCGTGGGCATGGCCAAAAGCGGTACGCCCGCCGTTGGGATTGATGGGCTTGTCGCCGTCAAAGCGGGTACGGCCATCCATCACATATTTCCAGGCCTGTTTGTCGGGGATATAGCCGGAAGCCTCCGCGCCCAGGAGCTGCGAAGAGATGACGAAATCGTTTAA
>CAZRNK010000362.1:0-2601 GCA_964601435.1 uncultured Oscillospiraceae bacterium
CCAGGGCTCGGCGCAGGTTCTCCGCACCCCCAAGAGCCCGGTAGACATCGCCAACATTGTTATAGCTGACGGACAGATCCCGGCGGCTCTCTGCCGTGCCCATCTCCCGAGCCAGGGCCTCCCGCAGATCCAAGCCCTTTTGATACCGCTCCAGGGCTCGGCGCAGGTTCTCCGCACCCCCAAGAGCCCGGTAGACATCGCCAACTCTGTCATAGCTGACGGACAGATCCCGGCGGCTCTCTGCGGTTTGCTCCCGCTCCTCCACCTGCCGGGCCAGCTCCAGCCCTGCCTCCAGCACATCCCGCTTCAGCTTCAGCTCCGCCTGGCTGTCCCCAAAGGCCCCCGCGAGTTCAAAACTGATGAAATTGACGAGGGAATGGCCCACCCCCAGTTTCGGTCCCTGCAGGAACAGATCCTTCAACCATGCGCCCCCGTCTGCCAGAGCCAGGTCGTGGGCGTCCTTGGCAGCGAAGGGGATAACTTCCTTGTCCAGCTCAAAGGCCTCCACATAGTCCGCAAAGTCCTGTTTGCCGTTGGCCAAGACGCAGTGCCAGCCGAACTCCCGCACCCGCACCCCATCGTGTGAATCCAGGGCCAGCAGGTGGGCCAAAATCTCCCGGTGCAGCTGCTGTATATTCCCGCAGCGCTCCAGCAGTCCCCGGCGGATAGACTGGTGGGCGAAGTCATAGCGGCCATCGTCCCGCAGGATGAAAAAGGTGCTCAGATATCGCACAAACTGGGCAAAATCCAAAGCGCTCCAGGGGATGCCCCGGGCGGTCAGCAGCCCCTCCAGATCCCTCTCCCGCAGGCCGTTGCGGCTGACCGCCAGATACTGCACAGCCTCCTGGACAAAGATTCCGCCCAGCCGCTCCGAGGCAGCGTTTAAAATGTCCACACACACACCCTCCAGGCTGTCAGAGCAGTTTCGTACCAGTTCGATCTGCCGCTGAGTGATGGCCTCCATGCCATCCCCGTGGGCGGCGATGGCATCGAAGTCCTCCCGGTTCATCATGGTCAACCGCTGCAGCACCAGGCTCAGGTACAGCGGGCTGTCGGCTGCTGGTTTCTGGACAATCTCCCTGATCACCGGCCAGTCCAACTCCCGACCCAGAAAGCGGAGGATGCCTTGGACGATCTCCGGCCGATCCTCTATCGCCAGTGGCTCCACGGTTTTGATCTCCATGGGGCGGCTCAAATAAAAGCCGTCCAGGCAGGAGAGTACCATTTGCACCTTGGCGGACAGGTTGTAGGGGACAAAGCCCAACTCCTCCCGCCACTCGTCGGCGAAGAGCTGATCCACCCCGTCGATTAGGATGGTCAGCCGCCCCGCACCCTGGGCGTTATAGGCCGCCACCACGTCTCCCAGCCGATCCGCCCACTCCTTCGCCGTGGGCGGCTGCTCCCGCTGTTCTTGGGCGAAGTGGGGCAGGCCCAATCTGTCCTCCAGGGCGTCAATGATGTATCCGGCCAGATCCAGGCCATCGTTGCTCAGGCTGGTGGTGGAGCAGAAGATGGGCAGCACATCGCGACCCTCCTCTCGCAATTCTTGGGCCAGCTTTGCCATCAGGGTGGACTTGCCCGCCCCACTCCGGCCCTGGAGGGCCAACAGGTGCGTACCATTGCCCAGCATGGAAATGCAGTCGGAGATAAAGCCCTCCCGAGCGCTGAACTGCCGGGCCTTCTGAGCGGCGTAGTCCCACTGTCCTCGCTGATCCCGCTGATAAGGACTTAAGGCGGCGGTCTCCTGCCACTCGGCCTCCATCAGCCGCTGCACATCGGCCTCCACCATGGCGGCAAAATCCTCCATCCCCCTGGGCCGGTTTTCCACCCAATCCCAGCTTAGGGTGTAGGTTTTCAGCTGTCCCCCGGCTAGCTTTCGGATGCGCTCCTTCAATGCCTTCAGCTTGGCGGCATGCCGGCTGTCCTCGGCCTGGTACTCCTCTGGCACCTCCCCCTCGAACTCCCGGAAGTAAAACAGGGTGTGTTCCAGCTGCCCCGGGTCGGCCAGGGCGCCGAACTCAATCTCCAGGGCAGTGACGCTCTGTTCAAGTTCCGCCAGGGCGAAGTTGGCCCGTTCTGCGGCATCTGCAATCAAAGCTTCACTGGGAATCCAGCCGTAGCGGCAGCCCAGGATAACCAGCATGTAGGGACGGCATCGGTCGATCTCCTCCAGACAGACCGTCAGCACCTTCCGGGAGCCCTCCTCGCTCTCCATCTCCCCAGTGTTGACCCCCCAACGCAGATCGCAGAAGAAGACACTCTCCCCGTACTGCCGGGCAATGTTGTTCAGGGCCGGGGTCACCCGCTCGTGGATGATATCCCGTTCGAAATGCATATCCCGAAAGGTGCTGGAGACAAAGATAGTTTTCATAGCAGTGTCCTCCTCTAATATGTTACCTCTATTTTAATCCATTTTGCGTGGGTGCACAATGTGTTTTCGATAAAAACAGATTAACAGATTATAGGGAATCTCTAAAAAACTGCCTGATTTTGATGCAATAGATATACATAGCCGTCTTCGTTTGCCTTAAGAACATATTCCAGATTAAACGGGACTGTATGTTGATTCTCCGGCTCACACAGGAGGAAAAAGACCGCATC
>CAZRNK010000363.1:0-2597 GCA_964601435.1 uncultured Oscillospiraceae bacterium
ATAGTCCTCCAGGGAGATGAGCCGCCGGCTCCGGGACACGATGGCATAGGCCTCGTTGGCGGCAATCCGCAGTATCCAGGGCTTGAAGCGCGCTGCATCCCGCAAACTGCCCAGGCTGGCATAGGCCTTGCACACCGCCTCCGCCACTGCGTCCTTGGCATCTTCATCATTGTGGAGAATGCTGCGGGCGAGGCGGTACAGGGCTGTCTTGTTGCGCTCCACCTGGCTGCAAAACCATTCTGATGCCCCTTTCATGGACACACCTGCTTTCCTTCTTGTTTTTGTCCGGACACTTACTAGATGGCCGGGATGGGGAAAAGGTTACACCCCGCGCCGAAATTCAGCAAAATTTCCGCTTTGCCGGCCGCGGCTTGTGTGGTATACTGGCCGTATCCGGTATGCCGCAGCGCGGCGACAAGGGGAGCGCATGTATGAAGGAACTGACCATCACAAAAAATGACGCCGGGCAGCGGCTGGACCGCTTCGTGGGCAAGGCGGTGCCCCTGCTTCCGGAATCCCTGCTCCAGAAGTATATCCGCTTAAAGCGGATTAAAATCAATGGAAAAGGGGCCAAGCGGGACACCCGGCTCCAGGCCGGGGACGGCGTCCAGCTCTATATCAACGACGAATTTTTTGACGCGCCCCGGGAGGAAAACGCCTATCTGAAAATTGCCGTCCCCCGGCTGGACATCCTCTACGAGGACGGCAACGTCCTTCTGGCCGACAAGAAGCCCGGCGTCCTCTGCCACAGCGCCGGGAAATGGGATTACAACACCCTGATTGCCAACATCCAGGCCCACGCCTACCAGACTGGCGACTGGCGCCCCCGGGAGGAGAACGCCTTCGCCCCGGCGCTGTGCAACCGGATTGACCGGAACACCGGCGGCATCGTCATCGCCGCCAAGACCGCCGAGGCCCTGCGGATTTTAAACCAGAAAATCCGGGACCGGGAAATCGAAAAAACCTACCTCTGCATTGTCCACGGCCGCCCCCGCCCCGCCGAGGGGGTGCTGGAGGGCTATCTCTTTAAGGATGCAAAGCAAAACCGGGTCTACGTCCGGGACACCCCTGTCCCCGGCGCCAAAACCGCCGTCACCCGCTACCGCACCCTCCAGCGCAAGGGGGGCCTGAGCCTGATTGAGTGCACCCTGGTCACCGGCCGGACTCACCAAATCCGCGCCCAGTTCGCCCACGCGGGCTGCCCCCTCCTGGGGGACGGGAAATACGGCAGCGCCCGGGCCGACCGCCCCTATGGAGAGCAGCGGGGACAGGCCCTGTACGCCTACCGCCTCCGCTTTGCCTTCACCACTGACGCCGGGAGCCTCTCCTATTTAAATGGCAAACAATTTCAGGTCCCCCACGTCCCCTTCGCGGAGCGCTATTTTGACTGGGACGCCGGTTCCGCTGCCCCTATGGAAAAGGAGTAACACAATTTTGCCTTTTTTCAGAAAGGAAACCCCTTTTGATAAGGAGGAATCGTCCATGATTCACCCAAAGCGCGGCCTTGCCCTTCTGGCCGCCTGCCTGCTCTTTATCTCCCTGACCGCCGGATGCCTCGCCCCCGCCGGGGCCGAGACGGCGCCGGCCGCGGCCACCGGGACAGCCGCTCCCTCCCCCAGCCCAACGGCAGCAGCCCCTGCGCCTACAGCGCCGCCCACCCCTGTATCCACTCCGACGCCGGCACCCACACCTGCGCCTACACCTGTACCTACGCCGGAGCCGTCCGACACGGATTTCGTGCGCATTTTGGACTTTATTCCCGGTATAGCGGTAGATTTGAAATACGCCACGGCGGACAACTTCACCGGACAATGTATTTATGATTTTCAGGAGGCGTACCTACGCTACGGCACTGTGAAAAAGCTCGCTGCTGCGGCCCAGGCCCTCTCCGAGCTGGGGTACGGGCTGAAAATCTGGGACGCCTTTCGCCCGGTACACGCCCAGTTCACCCTCTGGGCGGTCTGCCCCGACCCCACCTATGTGGCCAATCCCAACACGGGCTACTCCAGCCACAGCCGGGGCAATACCGTGGATTTGACCCTTGTATTCCTGGACACCGGGGAGGAGGTGGAGATGCCCACAGGCTTTGACGATTTCTCCCTCCTGGCCGACCGGGACTACAGCGATGTGGAGAGCGCTGCCGCTCTGGAGCATGTCCAGCTCCTGGAGCAGACGATGATTCGCTGCGGTTTTGTGGGCTACAGCGGGGAGTGGTGGCATTTCTCCGATTCGGATGCGTACGATGTGGAGACAGAATTCTCCCCTTAAAAAGGAATAAAGGATTTCCGCCTGGTTTTTCTTCTGTGAAAACACCAGGCGGAATTTTTCCTTTTTACTGTTGCCAGCCCTCAGGGAATCCGGCACAGGCCAAAGTCAGCTTGTCAGGGCGGAGAAGCCGTTGTGAAACGCCAGCTGCAGGGTCTCCATGTTTCCGGAGTCGGAATTATACACATCCACAGAAAAACGGAAGGTCAGCAAATCATCGCTGTCCCACGAAAACCCATAGGCCCGGCCATCAGAGGCCCCCTCCGGCAGAAAATCACCTTCGGACTCCAGCAGGACTGAAAGAACCGTATCATATTCCGCCTCTTCCTTCA
>CAZRNK010000364.1:0-2590 GCA_964601435.1 uncultured Oscillospiraceae bacterium
AGCAAGAAAAGTATCGCCTTCGTCCCACCCGCGGGCAGAAAAGCCCGCTTTGGATTCGCCCTTTTTGGGAATTTTGGCGGTTGTCAATTTCTCAATCGCATGCTATGATAGAAAAAATAGAGTTGGTATCTTTCCCTTTTTTCCCTGTTTGGGCTCAAGGGCGGGCCTGGCACAAGGGACAAGCATACCCCCAATGGCGGGAGTGTAATACATGAAGAACGATATGACTGTAGGAAAAGAGTGGAAACACATACTGCTGTTTACCCTGCCGCTGATGGCGGGCAATTTTTTGCAGCAGCTTTATAATGCGGCGGACGGCATTATTGTGGGCAACTTCGTCAGCGAGGACGCCCTCTCCGCCGTGGGCACCTGCTCGCCGGTGACGCTGCTGTTTTTGGCCATTGCCATGGGCCTGTCCGCCGGCAGTTCGATTCTGGTGGCCCAGCTCTATGGGGCCCGGCGGCTGGAGGACATGAAAAAGGCTATTTCCACCTCCCTGATTCTGGTCATCGCCGTTGGCCTGGTGCTCTCGGTGGTGGGCAGCGTCATTGCCCGGTGGGTCCTGGTGACCATACTTCGGGTGCCGGACAACATTCTGGCGGACGCCACAGCTTACTTTGCAATTTACTGCATCGGCCTGGTGTTTCAGTTCGCCTATAACATCGTCTCCTATGTCCTCCGGGCCCTGGGAGATTCCTCGGCGACGCTGTATTTTCTGCTGATTTCCTCGATTACCAACATCGTCCTGGATTTGATTTTCGTCATCTGCTTCCACTGGGACGTGCCGGGCGTGGCCATTGCCACCGTCATTGCCCAGGCCCTGTCCGCCGTGGTCAGCGTCATCTATATGTTTAAAAAATACCCCATGCTCCGCTTCAAGAAGGGGGAGTTCCGCTTTTACCGGGACAAGGGCGCCCTGGCCCTGCGCCTGGGCATCCCCACCACGCTGCAGCAGTGCGTCATCTCCTCGGGCCACATGGCCATTCAGCGGCTGGTCAATGACTTCGGCATCACCGCCGCCTTCACCGCCGGCATGCGCCTGGAGAACTTCGTCCTCATCCCCATCTTCAGCTTCAACGTGGGGCTGGCCACCTTTACCGGCCAGAACGTGGGCGCGGGGAAGCTGGACCGGGTCCATCGGGGCTTCCTTCGGACCCACCTTATGGGTGTCATTGTCTGCGCCGCCGTCATCATCATCGCCTATACGGCCGCCTATCCCCTGGTGAGCCTCTTCGGCGTATCGGGGAGCACGCTGGACACCGGCGTGGAATATGTCCGCTTTATCTCCCCCTGGTTCCTGGTGTTCTGCGTATACATTATTACAAACGGCGTGCTGCAGGGGGCCGGAGACGTGGTGTTCACTGCTATTAATACTGTCTCCAGCCTGGTAATTCGCTGTGTGGCCGCCTATCTGCTGGCATACCTCACCCCCATCGGCGCCGCCGCGGCCTGGATGAGCATGCCCTTCGGCTGGGTCTACTCCCTGATTTTGTCCCTGGCCCGGTATAAATGGGGCCCCTGGCGCAGCAAAGCCGTGGCCACTGCGGCCGAACCCCTGCCGGAGCCGCCGGAGGAGGCCACTCCATGAAAACGCCTTTTTTCGCCTATATTTTCCGTATGCGCTACATTGTCCGCTGGGCCCTGATGCGCAACACCCGGCCGGAGAATGTGGAAGAGCACTCCTATGAAGTAGCCGTTCTGGCCCATGCCCTGGCGGTCATTGGCCGGGACATCCTGGGCAAGGACATCGACCCCAACGCCGCCGCTGCCGCGGCGCTGTTCCACGATGCCACGGAGATTATCACCGGAGACATGCCCACCCCCATCAAATACAACAACCCCAAGCTGAAAAATGCCTATAAGCAGGTGGAGCGCGCCGCCCAGGACAAGCTCCTGTCCATGCTGCCCGAGTCCCTCCAGGGCACCTATGCCCCGCTAATCCGGGAAACGGACGAAACCGTCCACCGCTATGTCAAGGCGGCGGACAAGCTGGCCGCCTGGCTGAAGTGCCAGGAGGAGCTGAAGGTGGGCAACGAGGAGTTCCGCCGGGCCCAGGGGGAGACCCTGGCCCAGCTGGAGGCCATGGATATGGAGGAACTGCGCTACTTCCTCCGGGAATTCGGCGAGAGCTTCCAGCTCTCCCTGGATGATTTGGGGTAAATTTTATAAAAGGAGCCATGCAACCATGAGAGCCATCGTCACCGTCATCGGCCGCGACCAGGTGGGCATCATCGCCGCGGTCTGCGCCCTGCTCAGTGAAAAGAACGTCAATGTCCTGGACATCAGCCAGACGGTTTTGCAGGAGTACTTCACCATGATTATGCTGGTGGATTTGAGCGCCCTGACCATCCCCTTCCAGGAGCTGTCTGCCTCCCTGGCCGCAGCGGGGGAGGAAAAGGGGCTGTCCATCCGCATCCAGCGGGAGGACATCTTCAACGCCATGCACCGCATCTGAGGGAGGCGGCCATGCTCAATAATCACGATATTTTGTCCACCAACCAGATGATTGAACAGAAGCATCTGGAAATCCGGACCATTACCATGGGCATCTCCATGCTGGCCTGCTGCGACCGGGACGCCAAGGCCGCCT
>CAZRNK010000365.1:0-2578 GCA_964601435.1 uncultured Oscillospiraceae bacterium
GCCGCCTGTCACATCATAAAACCGCATCAGCAGATTGACCATCGTGGTTTTGCCGGCGCCGGTGGGGCCTACAATGGCCACCTTCTGTCCGGGCTGGATATGGGCAGAGAAGTCTTTGATAATGACTTTATCCGGATTATCCGGATAGCTGAAGCGCACATGGTCAAATTCCACTTCGCCGCGAACCGGATTGGGGGCCTCTGCCTTTCCGCCTTCGTCCGGGAGCTCCTCTGCTGCCAGGAAGTCAAAGATATGGTCCCCGGCCGCGGCGGCGGTCTGCATCTGGGTCATGCCCTGGGCCAATGTGCTCAGGGGAGAGGTGAATAGACGCACGTACAAAATGAAGGCCACAATGACGCCGAAGGAAATCTGGCCGTCCATAGCCAGCGCCGAGCCCAGGACACAGACAACGACATAGCCCAGATTGCCCACAATGTTCATGAGCGGCTGCATGACGCCAGACAAAAACTGGCTCCGCCAGTCGGCGTCATAGAGGGTGGCATTCATGTCGCTGAAGGCTGCCTTGATTTTCCGGTTTGCCCGGGAAATCCGCACTACATCGTGGCCGGAGTACATCTCCTCGATATAGCCGTTGAGGGTACTCAAATTTTCCTGGCGGGCGGTAAAGTACTTCTGAGAACGGAGCATGACCACTGCCATAATGAGAAAGCCCAGGAACGTCACGCCAATGGCAGCCAGGGCCATGCGCCACTCCGTCACAAACATCATCAGCAGGCAGCCAATAAACTGCGCGGCCGCACTGATAATCGAGGGCAGGCTGTTTGCCAGGGCCTGCTGGAGGGTGCTGACGTCGTTGGTTACACGGCTTAAAATATCGCCGTGGGAGACCGTGTTGAAATACCCCAATGGCACAACATTAATCTTCCTGGACAAATCCCGGCGCATATCCCGGGACAGCCCCAGGGTAATGGTTGACATAATATAGTGCTCGATATAGGTAAAAATGGCGCTGAGCCCATAGAGAATCAGAAGCAGGATACCGATTCGGGCGATGGCGGCCAAGTCGATTTGGGTAAACAGATTTTCAGAAATCAGGTCGGTTATTTCACTGAGCAGGTTGGGGCCGATGATGGTGAGGATAGCCCCGATAGCGGCAAACAGGAGGGCGATGGCCATGGGAACTTTCAACTTTTCTGAATAGGAGAACAGCTCCCGCAGCACGCCGCGGATGCCTCTTTTGCTCTTTTCGGCGGCACGCATGCCGCGCTGTCCAATAGCAGGCATATGGATTTCCCTCCTTTATGCGCCCAGCTCTTCGCTGGAGAGCTGAGATTTTGCAATTTCCTGGTATACTGGGCAGGTCTGCATCAATTCATCGTGGGTACCAATGCCTACAGCGCGCCCCTCATCGAGAACGATGATTTTGTCGGCATTGCGGATGGTTCCGATGCGCTGGGCCACAATCAGGCGGGTGGTGTCCTTCAGCTTTTCGCTCAGTCCGGCCCGGAGTTTGGCATCTGTCCGGTAGTCCAGGGCAGAGAAGGAGTCGTCAAAAACAAGAATTTCCGGGTTCCTGGCCAGTGCCCGGGCGATGGAAATACGCTGTTTCTGCCCGCCGGATACATTGGCGCCGCCCTGGGCGATGGGGGCTTCGATGCCGCGGGGCAGCTTCTCTACGAACTCTGTAGCCTGCGCCAAATCCAGCGCCCGGCGTACGGCGTCATCCGAAGTATCTGCTTTGCTCTCGCCAAACAGAACATTGTCCCGAATGGTGCCGGAGAACAAAATCGCCTTTTGTGTGACAAAACCGAGCCGGTCATACAGGGCGTCAAAGGTAAACTCCCGTACATTCCGCCCATCCACCAGAACTTCCCCGTCTGTGGCGTCATAAAACCGGGCAATCAAGTCAACGAGGGTGGTTTTGCCGCTGCCGGTTGCACCGATAAAGGCAACAGTTTCTCCCCGATTGACCCGAAAACTGATATGCTGCAGTACGTCTTTGCCCGAGGAGGGGTAACGGAAAGAGACATCCCGGAATTCAACAGTCCCCACTTCCGGCGCCTCTGTCTGCGTCCCCTCCCGCAGATTGGGCTCTGTGTCCAATACGGCATTAATACGCTGGGCAGAAACCTGCGCAGAGGGCAGGAGCATAATAATCATAACCATCATCATAATGGACATGATGACATAGGTGGCATAGGTGCCAAAGACCACGATATTGCTGAAGGTGGTGAGCCGGAGCGCCGCATCTGTGACAGCAACATTGTTTACAATGGATGCGCCGACCCAGTAAATGGTCAGGGACAGTGCGTTCATGGCCAGTGTCACAGCCGGCATCAAAATGGCGAAGGCCCGCTGATTGAACAGCTGGGTATTCATCAGCGTCACATTGGCCTTTTCAAATTTTGCATTTTGATAGTCCTCGGCGTTATAGGCATGGACCACATTGATGCCCGTCAGGTTTTCCCGGGCAATCTGGTTGATATTATCGGTGAGCTTCTGCACCCGGCGGACCCGGGGGAGGACAACGACGATAATAATCAGCATCATAGCCAGCAGCGCCACGACAAAGCCGGCGGTAATGGCTGAGAGGGTCCAGCTTTTGTTAACAATTTTA
>CAZRNK010000366.1:0-2578 GCA_964601435.1 uncultured Oscillospiraceae bacterium
CCGTTCAGATTCTGACAGATTCGTCAGGGGCTGTATCTGGCGTAAGGGCGAGTACGCCGGAGGGGGAGCTGCAGATAAAGGCCAAAGCAGTTGTTCTGGCCAGCGGTGGCTTTGCGGCCAATGATGAACTGGTCAGGACCTATTTTCCAGATGCATGGTACCCCGTAGGCGGGAAAATGATTCGAATGTCCAATGCGCACTCCACAGGCGACGGAATTTTTCTCGCGCAGGCGCTGGGCGCTAAAACGATGGAGAATGTATGGCATGGCGTGGGTGCCATGACGCATCATCCCTATGCTTTCAGCCTGCATCAGCTGGTGATGCAGCCAGAAAATCTAATTGTCAATCGGGAGGGGCGGCGGTTCGTCGATGAGGCAGCTTTTGGAATGGATAAGGCAATTACCATCCAACCAGGCGCCATTGCGTACATCCTCCTGGATGAAGAAAAAAGGCATATTATTTTAAAAAACTGATGGATGACCCGGAGAATCAGAACAATCTGGAAGCAATTCGAACTTTTGCAACGGATTTGGAGGCAGAAGCGGAACGCGGATACAGCGCCTTAAAAGCGGATACGCTGGAGGTACTGGCAGAGAAAATGGGTGCGGATCCGGATGCAATCCGGCACACCGTAGAGCGGTATAACCGGTTTTGTGCGGAAAAAAGGGACGAAGACCTTTTGAAGGATCCGCAATTTTTGCGGCCGATGGCTATGCAGCCCCCCTATTATGCTGTTCTCGTGTATCGTATGCGCACAGTTACGATTGGCGGCGTGACATGCGATTGCGAGATGCGCGTGATGCGGGAAGACGGAGAGGCAATTCCCGGTGCCTATGTAGCGGGCGATTTGTCCAGCGGCGGCGGCGGGCTGATGACAGGATTGTCCTGGGCATTTAATTCCGGATACCTCTGCGGCGAGCACGCCGCTGCCTATAGTTTGCAGGGGGAATAAAAAAGCTGCCCGCCAGAGGAGGCAATATACAATGCGGAGATGCTATGACCTTATTATAATGGGAGCCGGAGGCGCTGGGCTGACAGCGGCCCTGCGTGCCTCTGAACTGGGTGTCAGACGAATTGCAGTCGTAGAGAAAAATCAGTTTACAGGCGGCAACTCCAACTTCCCGACTGGGATTATCAGCTTGAATTCAGTTCACCAGGAGGCTCAGGGCGTACCCTGCAGGCCGGATGCGGTCTATAAGCAGGTAATGGAGGATTTGCAATGGACTGCCGATGCCAGAATTGTGCGCAGGTATCTGATGAACACGGGCCGATTTGTGGACTGGGTGATTGAAAAGAACCTGGGCACGCCTGTATTTGGTGTAGGCAAGGATAACATAACAGGCTCATTTTCCCTTCGGACAGCCATAGAAGGCAGGCAGCCGAATTTTGGCAGTGTCGTATGCCGTGTATTTACTGATTTATGCCGGAACCAGGGAGTCTTAGGCAGCCAGGTTGTGGAGGTTCGTGTAGAGCAGGGGACAGTGACAGGTGTACAGGCAGTAGTGAATGGGAAAACCGTAACGACAGGCTGCCGCGCCGTTCTGTTGGCTGCCGGAGGCGTAACAGGCAGTGTTGCGGCTCTGCATAAATATTTTCCGGATGTGTATGAGGCAGATGATTATCGCAGCTCTTTCAGCCTGACAAGCAATGTAGGCGACGGGATTGAAGTGGCGAAAAGAGCAGGTGCAAAAACCGGACATGGCATGAGTATCTTCACTGTGGGGCCCGCCCTGCATGATGATTATGTAATCGGCATGTCTCAGTCCAATCCCAGGTGCCTGTGGGTCAATAAACAGGGCGAGCGTTTTTTTAACGAGGAAAAAGCTGCTTGGGCGTCCAAGGCCCTGCTGGAGCAGCCAGGCAAGATAATTTATGTAATTTATGACAGTACGACCAAGGACCTCATCAAAAGAGAACTGCAGGAGCATCCAGTTTTGCGCATGCGCGGGTTTTCTGCCGAAAGTTTGGAGCAGCACTATAAAGAATTTGGCTCCAGGACAGGAAAAGCGGCAGCAGTTTCACCCTATTCAGAGCTGGCCAGCTTTGCGGGGATACCAGAGCAGGCGCTGACAAGAACCATTCAGGCATATAATGCGGCCTGTGACAGCGGGCGGGATGACTTGCTGTGCAAACAAGCGATGTATTTAAACCCGGTGCGCAAACCGCCTTTCTACATTTCTGAATCCACACATTTTTATGACAGCTCTCAAGGCGGCATTGCCATCAATGACCGTACAGAGGTGCTGACACCGGAGGGCTGCCGGATTCCCGGGCTTTACGCTGCCGGGGACAATGCAAGCGGTTTTGTTTCCCGCTATGCGTATGCGCCCCAGGGGGCCGGGTTTACATGGGCCTTCAACTCCGGTTTTCTTGCAGCAGAGCAAATAGCGGCGTATCTTACCGGTACTGAAAAAATATAGAGGAGGCACAGTGTAAAATGAAGAAGTTGAACAGAATTTTCTTTTTGCTTCTTGCCCTGGTTTTGCTGGCAGGCTTATTCGCCGGCTGCGGTGGAACGGGGTCAGCGGGCACGGAACCGCCTTCAGAGGCACAGGCGCAGGAAACAGAAGGCCCGACT
>CAZRNK010000367.1:0-1179 GCA_964601435.1 uncultured Oscillospiraceae bacterium
CCCCGGTTGCCTTTGGGACCGGGGTATGTTACAATATATAGGAAACTGTATGTCCCGGCAGGGGAAAGGAGGTGCGTCCCGTATGTACAGGCCCCTGGCCGATGAAATCCGCCCCGCCAGCCTGGACGAAGTGGTGGGACAGCGCCATATTTTGGGGGAGGGTGGCCTCCTCCGCCGCATTATTGAAAGCGGCAACATTCCCAACATGATTTTCTATGGCCCCTCCGGTACGGGGAAAACCACTGTGGCCCGGATTATCGCGGAGCGGACCAACCGCTCCCTGCGCCGGCTCAACGCCACCACGGCGGGCATCTCCGACATCAAGGCCATCATCGACGAGCTGGACACCTTCCTGGCCCCGGGGGGCATCCTGCTGTACCTGGACGAAATCCAGTATTTCAACAAGAAACAGCAACAGTCCCTGCTGGAGTTCATTGAAAACGGCAAGATTACCCTCATCGCCGCCACCACGGAGAACCCGTACTTCTATGTATTCAACGCCATTTTGAGCCGGAGCACCATTTTTGAATTCAAGGCGGTCTCCGCCGAGGAAATCCGCCCGGCTGTAGAGCGGGCCATTGCCTTCCTGGAAAACCGGGAGGGGGTTTCCGCGGCGGTGGAGCCCGGGGTAATCGACCACATCTCCGCCGCCTGCGGCGGGGACGTGCGCAAGGCCATCAACGCCGTGGAGCTCCTCTTCACCGCCGGGCAGCGGACGGGGGACACGGTATCCATCACCCTCTCGGACGCCCAGAGCGCCACTCAGCGCAGCGCCATGCGCTATGACCGGGAGGGGGACGACCACTATGACATCGCCTCCGCGCTGATGAAATCCCTGCGCGGCTCCGACGCCAACGCGGCCCTCCACTATCTGGCCCGGCTCCTGGAGGCGGGGGATTTGATTACCGCCATCCGGAGGCTGCTGTGCTCCGCCAGCGAGGATGTGGGGCTGGCCTATCCCCAGGCGGCCGCCATTGTGAAGGCCTGCTGCGACAGCGCCCTGCAGCTGGGCCTGCCGGAGGCCAAGCTCCCCCTGGCCCAGGCGGCCATCCTCCTGGCCACGGCGCCCAAGTCCAATACCGTCACCGCCTCTGTGGAGGCGGCCCTGGCGGACGTGCGCGCCGGCAAGACCGGGCCGATTCCCCGGGAGCTGCAGAACGTCCACGCCGACGGCGCCGG
>CAZRNK010000367.1:1279-2569 GCA_964601435.1 uncultured Oscillospiraceae bacterium
GCCCCCAGGTGGAGGGCGCCGGGGTCCACGGCGCCCAGCTGGTTGGTCATGGTGACCGGGTAGGGGCTGAAGGCTTCCAGCTCCCTGGCGGCAGCGCCGCCGGTGACGGTGAGCCGGCCCACGGAGAAGTCGATGCCGCTCCGGCGCAGGCGCATCAGGGCCAAATCCGCCGCGTCGCGGCTGTCAAAGCGGGCTGTAAGCTGTGCTGTCATGATTGGTTCCTCCCAAAATTTCCAGGTTGTTATGCAAAGTATGCCCAATTTCTGAAATCCTATGAGCAAAAGGGGAGAGAAAAATGGATATCCGCGTGGGGGACGTCCTGAAAATGAAAAAAGCCCACCCCTGTGGCAGCGATTCCTGGCAGGTGCTGCGCATCGGGGCGGACTTCAAGCTCCGCTGTCTGGGCTGCGGCCATGAGGTTATGGGCCCGCGGAGCAAGTTTGAAAAGAATGTCAAGCGAATTGAAAGGAGCGAAGAGACGCAATGAGATATGAAGGCGATATTTACCGTCCGCCGGGGGAGTGGAAGAGCTATCTGCTCCAGTGTACGGTGGGGTGCAGCCACAACGCCTGCACCTTCTGCGGCATGTATAAGGACAAGACCTACCACATCCGCCCCCTGGAGGAGGTCATCGAGGACATCAACATGGCCAAGGCCTATTACGGCACTGTGGAGACCGTGTTCCTCTGCGACGGGGACGCCATAGATTTGCCCATGGACTATATCCTGACGGTGCTGGACCGGCTGTACAAGGCCTTCCCCAAGCTCCGGCGGGTCACCACCTATGCCGGGCCCCGGAGCACCATGCGCAAGACGCCCCAGGAGCTGCGCCAAATCCGGGAGGCCGGCCTCCAGCGGGCCTACCTGGGGGTAGAGACCGGGGACGGCGACCTGCTGCTGAAATGCGGCAAGGGGGTCAACGCCCAGCAGATGCTGGAGGCGGGCCTGGCCCTGGTGGACGCCGGGTTTGATTTGTGGGACATCATCCTCATCGGCCTGGCCGGAGGCGGGGATGCCTGGGTCAAAAACTCTGCCATGACTGCGGACATGATTAACAAGATGGGCCCCAAACATTTGAGCGCCATGACGTACATGCCGGTGCCGGGCACGAAGATGTATCAGGACATCCAGGAGGGCAAGTTCGTGGTCCAGACCGCTATGGAGTCCCTGCTGGAGACCCGGAGCCTCATTGAGCAAATTGAGCTCAGCGGCCTCCACTTCACCAGCAACCACGCCTCCAACTATGTCCCCGTAAAGGGGACGCTGAAGGAGGACCGGGAAAAGCTGGTG
>CAZRNK010000368.1:0-2555 GCA_964601435.1 uncultured Oscillospiraceae bacterium
CCTGACCGCCGTCCCATCTACCCGGAAGTGTTCAACTTGTTATTGCAATTTGCGCTTGTTTTTTATTTTGCTGGAGGATTTTCTATGGGATTTGGTGAGCTATTCATTATTGCAGTGGGCCTCTCGATGGACGCCTGCGCCGTGGCGGTATGTAAGGGCCTCTCCGTGGAGCGGCTGCGGCCCCAGCACGCCATTATTACAGGCTTGTATTTTGGCTTTTTCCAGACGCTGATGCCCCTCATCGGCTACCTGCTGGGCACCCGCTTCCAGGCGATGATTACCCAGGTTGACCACTGGATTGCCTTTGTCCTTCTGGCCCTGATTGGCGGGAACATGATTCGGGAGTCCCGGAGCAAGGCGGAGAAGCTCAACGCCTCCTTCTCCCCCAAGGTCATGCTGCCCCTGGCCGTGGCCACCAGTATCGACGCTCTGGCGGTGGGCATTACCTTTGCCTTTTTGCAGGTGGACCTCGTCCCCGCCCTGCTGCTCATCGGCTGCACCACCTTTGTCATCTCCCTCATCGGCGTCAAAATCGGCCATGTTTTTGGCAGCCGGTACAAATCCAAGGCCGAGCTGCTGGGGGGCATTATCCTGATTCTCATGGGGCTGAAAATCCTCCTGGAGAACCTGGGTGTATTTTAGAAATGTGCCTGCTCCCGGCGCCATTTTCCCGCCCCGCCCTTTACAAAAGGGGCAAAAAGGGGGTATACTGTAGGCAGAAAATAGCGAACAAACGCCGGGAAAGGGGCGTCAAGCATGACACATCACATCACCGTCTGCCGCACCCGGAAGGGGCTGGGCTGGCCGGAGGCCTACAGGTATGTGCGCCGGGCCGCCGCTGCAGCGCTGGCCGCCGAGGGCATCGGCGAGAAATGCTCCATTGACGTCACCCTCACCGATGACGCCCACATACAGAAAATCAATGAGGCCTACCGGCGGGTAGACGCCCCCACAGACGTCCTCTCCTTCCCCCTGAACGATTTGAAGCCGGGGGCTTTTGACGCGGATGACTGCGGCTATGACTACGATTTGGAGGCCATTCCCCTGGGGGACATGGTCCTCTCCCTGGAGCGGGTAGCTGCCCAGGGGGCGGAATATGGCCACGGCTTCACCCATGAGCTGCAGTACCTAACCGTCCACAGCGTCCTCCACCTCCTGGGCTATGACCATATCGACGAGGGGCCCATGAAGGCCCAGATGCGTGCCCGGGAAAAGGCCATCATGGCCACGCTGGAGGGCGGCGAGGCATGAAGGCCTTCCGCTACGCCCTCCGGGGCCTCCGCTGGGCCTTGCAGAGCCAGCGGAATATGCGCATCCATCTGTGCTTCGCCTTCTATGTCCTGCTGGGTGCACTGGTGGCGGGCCTGGAGCCCTGGGCCTGGTGCGCCGCGCTGCTCTCCATCGCCCTGGTCATGGGCATGGAGTGCATAAACTCCGCCCTGGAGGCGCTGTGCGACACTGTCCACCCGGAGCGCCACCCCGGCATCGCCCGGGCCAAGGATGCGGCCGCAGGCGGAGTACTCCTCTGCGCCGTTCTGGCGGCGGCGGTGGGCTGTATTCTTTTTTTCCGCCCCGCACCCCTGTCTGCCGCCGCCGCTTTCGCCCGGCGGTGGCCCCTCCTGGCCGCCCTCATCGTCCTGAGTGTCCTGCCCGCGCTGTGGTGGGTCTTTCACCGCCGGGCTGCCCCAGAGAAAAAAGACCGCTGAAAACGGAGGTTTTCCCATGAACACCATCACCAAGACCGCCATGGTCACCATCTGCGGCCGCCCCAACGTGGGCAAATCCACCCTGACCAACACCCTGGCGGGGGAAAAGGTGGCCATTGTGACCAACAAGCCCCAGACCACCCGCAACCGCATCATGGCGGTGGTAAACCGGGCCGACACCCAGTTTGTCTTTCTGGATACGCCGGGCTTCCACCGGGCCCGCACCCGGCTGGGGGACTACATGGTCCAGGTGGTGCGCGAGAGCGTGGCAGAGGTGGATGCTGTTGTGCTGGTGGTGGAGCCCATCCCCACCCCCGGCCCCCAGGAGGAGGCCCTCATGGCCCGGATTCGGGAGGTAAAGGTCCCGGCCATCCTGGCTATCAACAAGATTGACACGGTGCCCAGGGAGGCCCTGCTCTCCGTCATTGCCGCCTACAGCGCCGCGCTGGATTTTGCCGCCATTGTGCCCATCTCCGCCAAGAAGGGAGAGGGCGTGGATGTCCTTTTGGACGAGCTGGAGGCCTTTGCCCAGCCCGGGCCCCAGCTCTTTCCCGACGGCATGACCTCCGACCAGCCCGACCGGCAGGTCTGCGCCGAACTGGTGCGGGAAAAGCTGCTGCTGTGCCTGGACAAAGAGGTGCCCCACGGCGTGGCGGTGGAGGTGACCCGCTTTACCCAGCGTGACGACGGGCTCATTGATTTGGACGTAACCATTTACTGTGAAAAGGCCAGCCACAAGGGCATTTTAATCGGCAAAAACGGCAGCATGCTGAAAAAAGTCGGGGAGCTGGCCCGGCGGGACATCGAGGCCTTTATGGGGGAGAAGGTCTTTTTGCAGATTTGGGTGAA
>CAZRNK010000369.1:0-2539 GCA_964601435.1 uncultured Oscillospiraceae bacterium
CCGGATCCACCAGGTGGCGTAGGTGGAGAACTTATAGCCCTTGGTGTGGTCAAACTTCTCCACAGCCTTCAGCAGCCCCAGGTTCCCCTCCTGAATCAAATCCAGGAACAGCATCCCCCGGCCTACATACCGCTTGGCAATGGACACCACCAGGCGGAGGTTGGCCTCGGCCATGCGCCGCTTGGCATCCTCGTCCCCCTCGGCCATACGGATTGCCAGCTCCACCTCCTCCTCGGGGGTGAGCAGGTTCACTTTGCCAATCTCCTTGAGATACATCCGCACCGGGTCGTCGGTGGAAAAGCTCTCCACAGTGGCCTCGGTCTCAATAATCTCCTCTTCCGTGACCTCCTGGATGCCCTCCAAATCCTCCAGGGCGGGCCCCAGGTCGTCTACCTCCAGCACAGGAATCCCCACATCGCCGGAGAAGTCCACCCCCAGATTTTCCAGGGTATCGTAGAATTTATCCAGCTGCTCAGGCTCCAGATTCAATTCCTCCAGAACCTCCATGTCCTTGGCGGTGAGCTTGCCGTTTTTCTTACCCTTGTCAATCAGCTCCTGGAGCCGCACAGCGGGCGAGGGGGGCGGCGTCTCTGGGGCGGGGGCCTCCCCCTTGCCCTTTTTCGCGGCCTTCCGCTTCGCCGGCGCAGGGTGCGCCGCAGGCGCTTCCGCCGCCGGGGCCGTCTCTGCCGCGGCGGGCGCCGCCACCAGGTTCTCCAAGGCTTCCTCTTGTTTATTCGTCGGTTTTGTCGGCATATCTATCCACCATACCCCTTCTTCTGTTTCAGTTTCTCCGCCACGGACAGCAGCGCCTCCGGGGAGAGGTCCTGCGTCTGGGCAGAGGATTCATGCATGATTTCTATGTAATCGGAAAGAGCCCGCTCCCCATTGGAGAGGTCTTCCGGTTTCTGAAGGATTTGGGTCAAATGGCTGACCTCCTCTGCGGTAAAATCCTCATATAGCGGCCCCAGGCTGGGCGGCGCGCCGCTGTCGGCCTGGGCCTTCAGGGCGGCATACATCCGGCCCAGAAGCGGCGAGGAAAAGTCCTCGGGGCGTATGTCGCTCCGGCCGCGGAAGAGCCCCGCATCCAGCCACAGCAGGCGCAGAACCCCCTCCTCCGCCGCAGCGGAGCGGAGATTTTCATACCGGATGCCCCTGTCTCTGGGCTGGGCGGCCTGGGCGGGGCGGCTGAGGCTCCGGTTTTCCTGCTTCCGGGCCCGGGCCAGGGTGCGCTTCCGGGCCCGCTCCACCTCCTGGGCGATTACCGCCGCTGTGACGCCGCCCATCTCCGCGGCCCGGGCCCCATAGACCTCCCGCTGTACGGCGCTGGGGAGCTGGGCAATCAGCTCCGTGGCCTCCTTTAAAAAGGCCACCCGGTCCTCGTCGCTGTCCAGGCTGTGGGCGCTGCGGATGCGCTCGAGCTGATACTCCACATGGTTCTCCGAGCGGAGAATCAGGCTCCGGAAGGCGTCCGCGCCGTTTTTCCGGATGTATTCATCCGGATCCTTGGCACCGGACATCTGCAAAACCTTCACCTTCAAATCCAGCTTTTCCAGAATCCCAATGGCCCGCTGGGCCGCCTTCTGCCCGGCGGCGTCGTTGTCATAGGCAATGATGACCTGATTGGCATATCGGGAAATCAGCCGGGCCTGCTCCGCCGTCAGGCTGGTGCCCAGGGAGGCCACAGCGCTGTCAAAGCCCACCTGGTGGAGGGAAACCACGTCTATGTTGCCCTCAGTAAGCAGAATATATCCGCTTTTGGACTTTTTGGCCAGATTCAGGGCAAAAAGGTTTCGGCTTTTATTGAAAACCAGGGTCTCGGGGCTGTTTAAATACTTGGGCTCTCCGTCTCCCAGAATCCGGCCGGAAAAGCCGATGACGCTGCCGCGCACATCAATCACCGGGAACATGAGCCGGTTCCGGAAGGCATCGTAGATGCCCTTCCCCTTCCGGCTCTCCCGGGCCAGGCCGCTCTCCACCAGCTCCCGGTTGGTATAGCCCTTCTCCCGCATCGCCTGGATGAGCGTATCCCAGCTGTCAGGGGCATACCCCAGCCCAAAGGCCTTCACCATGGCCCCGGAAATCCCCCGGCTGTCCACATAGGCCCGGCCCGGGCCGCCCTGGGGGCCCAAAAGGCAGCGGTAGAAAAACCTTGCCGCGTCCCGGTTCAAGGTGAGCATCCGCTCCCGGCGGCCGGCGTTGGGGTCGTCCCGGGTCTCCTCCGGCAGGGCCATGCCCGCCCGGCGGGCCAGAAAGGCCACGGCGTCCCGGAAGGAGAGGTTCTCAATCTCCATGATGAAGCCGATGACCGTCCCGCCCTTGCCGCAGCCGAAGCAGTGGTAAATCTGCTTCTCCGGCGTGACGCAGAAGGAGGGGGTCTTTTCGCTGTGAAAGGGGCACAGGCCAAACAAATTGGCGCCGCTGTGCTTGGTAAACTTCACATATTCCCCCACCACCTCTTCAATGGGGCTGCGCTCCGTCAGCTCCTGCAAAAAACTCTCCGGGAATGCCATGGCTTCACCTCTTTTCTTAAAAATGCCCT
>CAZRNK010000370.1:0-2534 GCA_964601435.1 uncultured Oscillospiraceae bacterium
TGGAATAAAAGACTCCATAAGCGCCTTTTGAAACAGTCCCGACGTGCTCATCCCGGCTGTTCTGTGCGCCTCATCATAAACGCTGAGGTCAAATTGATACCCCGGAATCCGCTTCATCGCCTCTGCAATGCATTCCACAGACTGATACGTTGCAAAAATAACCTTTTTGCTGTCCGTCTCATACTGTATAAAATTGCAGATATCCGCCGCATTTGTCGTCACCGCAATATCCAGCTCACCTGTGCGGATGGTAAAGGAATCCGTATCACCGCTCACCGTATCATCGCTGCATACAGCCAGATATACAAACGGGATATTGCAGTGCTCTGTCCAGCTTGCAATGGTCTGCCTGACCAGTGCAAGGCTGGGGGTAAAAAATACAACCGATTCGCTCTGCATGCGCTCGGAAACCCACATAGATATCAGGGTCTTCCCTGTCGCACAGGCCGCAATAATTTTTCCACGGTCCTCCGTCTCAGAGCGCTGTACGCAAGTATCAATTATCGTCTTTTGATATTCCCGGGGTGTAAATTTCGTTTTCCCAATTTGGCTGCCCCTGCGATGCGCACAGGCGGCCAAAGCGCTGTCATACAGATAATCAAAAAATTCTTCAGGAAGCTGGTCGAAAATATGCCCCAGCACAAATACTGCATTGCTGCGGCGCTCCACATCCCTGGGAAGAGACATTGCATTGGCAATTACCATTCTCTGCGCCGCATATTCCGCTTCAGACCAGAAATTATTCAATTCATTGCTTGTAGGAGACCGGCGCATTGTGCGGAACTTTGCCTGGTACGCCGCATATTGACCATCATACAGAACGTAAACGCCGTCCACGCCATCATCAATGGACGGATTCAAATGCAGCGCCTGGATGATATGCCGCGGTATTTCACGGCCTTCTATTTTATTGGAAAAAATCTCTGCAACCTGATAGAGGTTTTTATAATATTCTAAATAAAAATAAGAAAATTGCTCAAAGGCGTCCCCCTTCTCTGTGCGCCCTTCAATTTTCTCAATCTCCAGTTCGAGTTCTCTCCAGGAATGATACTTTCTTTTGTAAAGAACCTCGCAAATGCCCATAATTCACCTCGCTGTGTTCCCCATAAATTTATCAAATATACTTTTCAACGCATAACGCAGCGCGAGCGTTTGTTTCTCTCCACATTGCCAGAAGCCTTTTTATCCTCGAATTTCATTCTGTCTGTATTATAAAACGCAAAACCCGAAACTACAAGTTTTTCCCCCCACAACTGGGCATCAACTTATTTTTTTCATCCAAGCAAAATGCACCTGCATTTCAAACTTGACATTTTTGTTCTACTGATGTAGAATTATATTCAGATATTCTACAACTGTAGAAAGGCGGTCAGAAGAGATGGAAATGAAGCTGCACGACGCGGAGCTGCGGGTCATGGATATTCTCTGGAAGCAGGGTACCGTCACCGCCAGCGAAATTGCCCGGCAGCTCCGGGAAAAATACGACTACAGCAAAACCACTACCTATACGCTCATCAAACGATGCATCGACAAAGGGGCCATTGCCCGCACCGAGCCCGGCTTCCAGTGCCGCGCCCTGGTCTCCCAGGCCCAGGCACAGGCCCTGGAGACCTCCCAGCTGATTGACAAGCTCTATGACGGCGCGGCGGACAGGCTGGTGGCTTCCATTCTGGGCAGCCAGCGGCTCTCCCCGGAGGAAATCGCACGCCTGAAGCGCATTGTAGACGAATGGAGTGATGCCCATTGATGCTCCTGCACATGAGCCTGTGGGGCGCGGCGCTGATTCTGGCCGCGGCACTCCTCCGGCTCTTTGCCCTGAACAGAGTCCCAAAAACAGCCTTTCTGGCGCTGTGGGCCCTGGCACTCTTCCGGCTGCTGGTCCCCCTCCGGCTGGATGTCACGTTGCCTGCCGCCCTTCTGGAAATCCCAGCCGCCGGGCAGCTCCTCAGCCTTGGGGAAGGGCTCCTGACGCATCCGGAGGAGGCCGCCCCCCTGGCGCAGGCGGACGCCGGGACAAGCGCAGCGCCCCGCATTCTGCTTCTGCTGGTTTGGGGGGCCGTTGCGGCCGGCCTTTTCCTGTACTTCCTGATTCGGCATCTCCACTGCGTCCGGCGCTACCGTCTCGCCGTCCCGGCAGAGAATGCCTATACCCAGGCGTGGCAGCGCCGCCACAGCCTGCGCTGGCGCACCCTGAAGGTGAAAGTCTCCCCGGACATCTCCGCCTCCCTGACCTATGGCCTCTTCCGCCCCGTTATCCTACTGCCAAAAGCCACGGACTGGACAAATGAAGCCCGGCTTACATACATCCTTCTGCATGAGCTGACCCACATCCGGCGCCTGGATATCCTCTGGAAATGGCTGCTGACGGTGGCAGTCTGCATCTACTGGTTCAATCCCTGCGTATGGCTGCTGCATAGCCTGGCAAACCGGGATTTGGAGCTCAGCTGCGATGCGCGGGTGCTCCAAATTCTGGGGGATGATAGCAGAACGCCCTACGCCCAGGCCCTGATTGGCCTGGCTGAAGTGCAGGCCGG
>CAZRNK010000371.1:0-2531 GCA_964601435.1 uncultured Oscillospiraceae bacterium
GCTTGAGCTCGCGCATCTTCTTCTCGGAGATGTAGTCGGGCACCATGCGCTTGGCGGTGCACTTGGCGGCCAGCTCGGTGAGGTAGAAGTAGGGGCTGTCCTCGTGGATGTTGTCCTCCTCCAGCACATAGACCAGCTTGGGGAAGGCGGGGGTGACCCAGACGCCCTTCTCGTTTTTCACGCCCTGATAGCGCTGGTTGAGCACTTCCTCGATAATCATGGCTAAATCCTGCTTCTCCCGCTCGTTTTTGGCCTCGTTTAAGTACATAAAGACGGTGACGAAGGGGGCCTGGCCATTGGTGGTGAGCAAGGTGACTACCTGGTACTGAATGGTCTGGACGCCGCGGTTAATCTCCTTCCGGAGCCGCTCTTCCACCATTTTGTGGATTTTGTCCAGGGGGACGTCCACGCCGATGTATTTGATTTCGTCCAGGACCTCCCGCTGAATCTTTTCCCGGCTGACCTGAACAAAGGGGGCCAGGTGGGCCAGGGAGATGGACTGGCCGCCATACTGGTTGGAGGCCACCTGGGCAATAATCTGGGTGGCGATGTTGCAGGCGGTGGAGAAGCTGTGGGGCCGCTCGATGAGGGTGCCGGTGATGACAGTGTCGTTCTGGAGCATGTCCTCCAGATTCACCAAATCGCAGTTGTGCATGTGCTGGGCGAAATAATCCGCGTCGTGGAAGTGGATGATGCCCTCATTGTGGGCCTCCACAATGTCCTTCGGGAGCAGAATCCGGGTGGTGATGTCCTTGGAGACCTCACCCGCCATATAGTCCCGCTGGGTGGAGTTGACCACCGGGTTTTTGTTGGCGTTTTCCTGCTTGGCCTCCTCGTTGTTGCACTCGATGAGGCTGAGAATCCGGTCGTCGGTGGTGTTGGACTGGCGAACCAGGGTACGGGTATAGCGGTAGGTGATGTAGGCCTTGGCCACCTCAAAGGCGCCGTGGGCCATAATCTGCCGCTCCACCATGTCCTGGACCTCCTCCACGCTGGGGGAGCGGCCCAGCTCCTCGCAGGAGAGGACGACCCGGTCGGCAATGCGCTGGATTTGCAGGGGCGTCATGCGGACGTTTTCCTCTACTGCGTCATTGGCTTTCGTGATGGCGACCACAATCTTTGTAATGTCAAAAGCCGCCTCAGAGCCATTTCTCTTAATAATCTTCATAGCCAGTTCCCTTCCCAAAACAGTGAATAAAACTATATCTTGTGTTTAGCGGAATTTAATAATAGCACATCTAGTGCGCACTGTCAATCCTCCGGAGACAATCTTTTTGAGTTATCCGCTATTGGTATTGTCTTGCGTTTTCAGGGGGACATGATACAATAGCTTTGTCCAAGAGATGGGGACTTGAGGAGGATGTTCTATGTATCAGTATATCATAGATTCGGCGCTGGTACCGCTGTCCGGGGCGGCGGCGCCGGACGCATGCGTTTTGACAATCCTGACCTCGGAGGAGCTGAGCCACCGGCCGCAGCTGCCGGGGCTGGAGCAGATGCTAGCGCACACACCATTGGCCCGGGATGCCCGGGTTTGTAAAGCCGAGAGCTATGGCAGCTATCTCAGCGGGACCATCCACACGCCCCGCCGGACCAAAGAACAGATACCCATCGCTTTTGGGTTTCTTCTGACGAAGGCACAGATGGTATTGTGTGATGATTCTGGAGTGGGGCATACGCTCCTGCGCCAAATCGGCCGGGGCCACCCGCTTCGGGAGACAGGCGCGGCAAATTTTTTCTGCGCTTTTTTGGAGAGCCTGATTGCGAAAGATATGCACCACCTGCAAGAGCTGGAGGATGCATTGGAAGAGATGGAGGAGCAGATACCAACAGGAGAGCCGAAACACATAAATGCACAGTTGAGCGCCCTGCGCAGGGAGATTGCTGGTTGGATTCGATACTACACCCAGTTGGCAGGTTTTGCGGCGGAGCTACAGGAAAACCGGTGTGATTTTTTCAGAGAGGCTGAAGTCCACTGGCTCCATCTAATAGAAAAGAGGGTGGAGCGGCTGCTGGGGGCGGCCCAAGGGCTGCGAGAGTATGGCATGCAAATCCGGGAGCTGTTCCAGGGAGAGATTGATATCCGGCAAAACAGCATCATGAAAATTCTAACCATTGTTACCACCATCTTTTTGCCGCTGACCCTTATCACTGGGTGGTATGGCATGAACTTCTCCGGGATGCCGGAGCTGACATGGCGCTATGGCTATATAGCCGTCACAGTTGTCAGTGTTCTGGTGGTCGCAATTTGCCTCTATGTTATGAAAAAGAAGCGGTTTTGGTAGGAACATATGGGCGAAAAAGGCATATTTTTTGGAACCGGCCACCTTTGCCGGACTGTGGTGGAGCGCACTATGCGATTTCAGCCACAGAGCAATCCCATAGCGCCGCAAGAAAGGATGCCCCTGACGGACAAAGTCAGGGGCATCCTTTTGTAGACTCCAGCGCAGGGATTAAGGCTCCGCTAAAGCGTTTATAAACATGCCGGTGAGGTAAACACTGGAGTGGAAGCCGTCGGAGCAGCGCAGCAG
>CAZRNK010000372.1:0-2529 GCA_964601435.1 uncultured Oscillospiraceae bacterium
GCCTCGGCCACATCGCTGGTATAGCTGACGGCGGACAGCGCTCCAGCTGCAGCCTCCCGGGAGACAGCACCGGCGGCGCACATGGCGTCCATAGCCGCCCGCACGCTGTTTTCTACCTTCTGCAGGCTGCGCCCGTATACGGCGGTGGGATGGCCGGTGAGGGCGGCGTTGACCGCCAGGCCCGCGCCGATAATCCCGGCCCCGATAAAGGCAATCTTACATTTTCCCATGGCTTTCCCCTCTCCTATTTGGCGCCGCGGAGCCCCAGCATGGCGCGGGCGTCGGCGGGGGTGGCCACCTCGCAGTTATTTTCCCGAATCAGCCTTGCGGCGCGGGCCACCAGCTGTGCATTGGTGGCAAGCTGTCCCTTGGCATAGTAGATGTTGTCCTCCAGGCCGACCCGGACGTGGCCGCCCAGGGCCAGGGCCGTCAGGAGGATTGGCAGGTGCCCGGCGCCGATGCCCAGGGCGGACCAGGTGCTCCCCTCGGGCAGCATGTCATACAGATGGCTGAGTACCTGGGGCGTGGCCTTGGCCATGCCGGTGACGCCCAGCACAAACTGGAAGTGGAGCGGCCCCTCCAGCACATGCTCCTTTTCCTCGAAGTAGATGGCTGCGTTCACCATGCCGGTATCAAATACCTCGATTTCCGGCTTCGTACCCGTCTCCTTGCAGACCTTGCCCAGTTTGCGCAGGAAGTCCGCGCTGTTGGAGAAGATTCCGCCGGGCAGCCAGTTGAAGGTGCCCACGTCATACGAGCACATTTCCGGCAGCAGCTCCACAACCTGGACGAAGCGGTCCTCGTCCGTGGCGGTGGGGCCACCGGAGGTGGTCAGGTTGATTACCAGGTCCGTATTGTCCCGGATGCGTTGCACCGTCTCCCGGAATTTCTCCAAATCCATGCACCCGCTCCCCGCGTCGTCGCGCATGTGCAGGTGGACGATGGCAGCCCCCTCCTTCCAGACGCGGACGGCGTCCTCCGCGATTTCCTTGGGGGTGATGGGCACATGGGGGTTCGCGGACTTCGGGGTCACTGCGCCGGTGAGGGCGGCAGAAATAATGGTTTTTGCCATAGAGTAAAGTCTCCTTATAAAATATATTCTGCCGGGGAGGCCGGCCTCCCCGGCAGAAGTAGGGGTTATCGCCCGTTGATTTCAAACAGCCGCCGCGGATTCTCTGTCGTCATCAGCGCTATCTGCCGGGGGGTGACGCCCGCCTCCAGCAGCATGGGGACAATCTGCTCCGGGAAAATCAGGTAGCTGTTTGTGTAGAGGTCCGGAGAGGCCTCCTCCGTCTCAAAGCGGACCATCAGCTGCCAGCTGCAGGCGTCGTTGCCAATCAGAATCTGCCCCGCATAGCCCTCCCGGCACAGCTGGGCCAGCACTGCCACCGCCTTTTCCCGGGTGACCGGCGGATGGGTGGGCATACCGGGCACGCTGGGCAAGGGGCCGGCCGCCCAGCGGTCAAAGCCGATGAAGGAGCCCTTGTCCAGCAGCGCGTGCAGATAGTCCATGTCGTCGGAATTGATGCAGTGGCCGATGTAGACCTTTTGCAGGTCAACACCCTCCTCTTCAAAAATTTTCTGCTGCTCCAGCCCGCGCCGGGTGGGCGCATGCGCGTGGGTATGCAGGACGGCGCCGGTTTCCAGATGCGCCCGGGCGACGGCACGCAGGGCCTTTTCCACCCCGTAGGTCACGCCGGGGATATCCGTACAGGCCTTTACGACAGCCGCCTTGACCCCGGTTTCTCCAATGCCGTCAACGATGTCCTGGACAAACAGCCTGGTCATGACATCCGTATCCTGGCTGGCAAAGAACCCGGGCAGCTCATCCTTATAAAAAGTGCCGGTGCAGACCAGGACATGAATCGGAAGCTCGCCCAGGGCCTTTTGCAGAAGGGGGATATTGCGGCCGTTGCCCAGGACAGAGGCGTCTAAAATGGTGCGGACCCCGGCCTCATAGGCCTGCATCAGTTTTTCCCTGGCCTTTTCGATGACAAAGGCCTCGTCCCAGACCCTGGGGAAATTCTGCACCAGCCCCTCGTCGGAGACAAAGACATGCTCGTGGGCCAGGGTATAGCCCAGCTGTGCGCTGTCGATGGGGCCGCGCAGCGTTTGAACGGTAGACATTCTAGCCCTCCTTCGGTTTGCTTTGCGTAAGGCGGGGTGTCAGCCGACGCAGAAGGAGGCGCCGTCCGGATAGATAATCTGGCCGGACACAAAGGCCGCCGCGTCAGAGGCGAAAAACACCGCCGGGCCAACGCAGTCCTCCGGCTCGCCCAGCCGGCCCATGGGGATGGTGCCCGAGACCTTTTCATAGATTTCGGGGTTATTTTCCTTCCAGGGAATCATCATCTCGGTCATGGTCAGGATGGGGCCGATGGCGTTGACAGTGATGCCGTCCTTGGCCCATTCCCCCGCCAGGGAGCGGGTCATCATGTCCACGGCGCCCTTGGTAGAGGCATAGCCCGTGTTGCCCAGGGGGCCGTTTACGGCGCGGGCGCCGCGGATGGAGGAGATGTTGATGATGCG
>CAZRNK010000373.1:0-2528 GCA_964601435.1 uncultured Oscillospiraceae bacterium
CCCTTTGGCCTGTTCTTTTGGTTCCTTTTCTTGCAGGAGCAAGAAAAGGAACGCCCTCGTCCCCTCGCAAGGGGCAAACTTTCTTTTGATTACTTTTTTTAAAAGGCGAGTTTTACCAGAGCGCAGCGGCCAGCGCCTCCAGGGCGGGCAGCTCCCCGTCGGAGAGGGGGCCGTGGAGGGTGACACAGGGCTCTACTATCGTCATGTTCTTCATTTCCTCCAGCGCCTGGCGCATGACCTTGGCGGCCCAGGGGGCCCAGGAGCCGTTTTCCACGAGGCCAACGGTGCGGTTTTGCAGATTCTTGGCTTTCATCCGGCCCAGCAGCCGCTCCATCAGGGGCATGACGCCCCCGTCACAGGTGGAGGCGGCCAGCACCAGGCGGCCATACTGGAAGGTGCGGGCCAGAGCCAGGCTGACGTCTGTCCGGGATAAATCCACCAGAGCAACCTCTGGGCATCCTCGGTCCCTGAGCAGCTCCGCCAGACGCCCGGCCGCGGCAAAGGTATTGCCGTGGAGAGAGGCGCAGAGGATGGCTACGCCCTCCGTGTCGGGGGTATACGTGCTCCAACACCGATACTTGTCCAGATATGGCGTCAAGTCCCCGGTGAGGATGGGGCCATGGAGGGGGCAAATCCGCTGGATATTCAGGGAGGCGGCCTTTTTCAGCAGCCCCTGAACCTGTGTGCCGTATTTGCCCACAATGCTGCAATAATACCGCCGGGCCTCTTCGTCCCAGTCTGCGCCGGCGTCCCGGGAGCCGAAACGACCGAAGGCATCGGCGCTGAACAGCGTCCCCGTGGCAGCCTCATAGCTCACCATGACCTCCGGCCAGTGGATCATGGGGGCCATCAGGAAGGTGAGGGTGTACCGGCCCAGCGGGAGTGTGTCCCCCTCCTTTACTGTGAGAAGCTGCGCAGCCGGGGGCATGGAAATGAAATTTTCCAGGACTTTGAAAGTCTTGGCGTTGCCCACCAGGCAGGTCTGGGGATAGGCCTCCAGAAGCAGTCGGAGGGCACCGGTGTGGTCCGGCTCCACATGGGAGACCACTAAATAATCCAGACTGCGGCCCTGGAGCGCCTCGTGCAGGTTCTCCAAATATGCACCGGCAGCCCGGGCATCTACAGTATCCAGGACAAGGGTCTTTTCATCCAAAATCAAATAGGCGTTGTACGAAACCCCCTCTGATACGGGGTACTGGTTCTCAAATAAATCCAGCGTAGGATCATCTACGCCAATAAAGCGGATATTTTCTGGCAGTTCCTGCATAGCATATTTGCCTCCCTTTCTATTTCAGTGAAAACCGCAGCGTACGGTAAACATTATAACGAATAATTGTTACTTTTCTATCATAGCAAGAATGGGGGCTGAAATCAAGAGATACCCATGCCGCCAAAAAGAATTTTTACAGACACGAGAAAAATGATACAAATTTTTTGCAAGTTTGCCGCAAACTATCTTTACAATCCCAGTGTAGGGAGCGTTAGCCCCCCTGTTTTGGAAGGGAAGGATACATAAGATATGAGAAGAAGAAACAGAGAGACGCGCATATATACAACCGGGACGCTGCCCCGCCGCAGAAGGCGCCGCCGGGGCGGCGTGCTGGCCCTGGCTGCCGTCGCAGTGTGCTGTGTCTTGGCCATTACCCTTTTCGGGGTGCAGCGGATTATGCCGCTCCTGTCTCAGCTGGGCGAGGCAGCAGGGCTGGATGCTGTAGAAACTGTGGACCCTGTGGAAACGCAGGTGCTGGAGACAATGTTGAGCACTCTGGCGCCCTCCAAAAATTTAAGTGAGCTGGAACAGGAGCTGGCAAAAGCGGCGGAGACGGACAGCCGGTTTGCCACCATCCTGGAGAATATATCCCTGTATACGGAAGAGTGGCTGAACCTGGCGCTGAAGAACCCGGACGCCGTGGACTTTGTCGCCGGCTACCCGGCGCAGCTGGGCAGCAGCTATGCTGCCGCCGATATTGACTTGAGCGGCGATTATATACCCGGAGAGATTCCGCTTCTGATGCAGTGGGATGCGCGCTGGGGTTATGCAGCTTATGGCTCAAACGTTATGGGCCTGGCTGGCTGTGGGCCCACCTGCCTGAGCATGGTGGTTGTTGGGCTCACCGGGAACACGGAGGCAAATCCGCTGGCCGTAGCCGACTACAGTGACAGCCAGGGTTGGTACTGGGAAGGGGAGGGGACCAGCTGGGAGCTGATGCGCACTGGGGCGGCTCACTACGGCCTTACCTGGCAGGAGCTGGGGCTGGATGAGGCGGCCATGATAAACGCCCTGAATCAGGGCCAGGTGATTATTGCCAGCATGCTCCCCGGGGATTTTACGGATTTTGGCCATTTCATTGTCCTGTATGCCTATGAGGACGGGGCCTTCCTTGTCCGGGACCCCAACAGCTATGCCCGCAGTGCACAGTCCTGGAGCTATGAGACCCTCAGCACTCAGATTGGGAATATGTGGGTATACTCTTATTAGTATAAATTATATAGTAGTTTACATAATATTTTCCGCCCACGGGCGGGAC
>CAZRNK010000374.1:0-2514 GCA_964601435.1 uncultured Oscillospiraceae bacterium
CCTCTACAGCTGTCAGCAGGCCGGGGCAATCCTCTATCTCCAAAATGGCCTGCAGCGCCGGGTTCCACGTCTGGGCGCCCGACAGGCGGAGGCGCAGCCCCGGCAGCACCACTTCCCCATCCTGCCAGCGCCCTACCTCTCCCTGGTGGAGCACCAGCCGGGCAAAGTCGTGCTCGTCCAAATCCACGGGAATCGAGAAGGGTGTAAAAATCTCCCCCCAAGGCTGGAGGGAGACCAGATAATCCTCCACCTTGAGGTTTATAGTATGGCGGTAAAGGGAGTGTACCCGAGCTGTCCAGGCGCCTTCCAAAATGGGGGTCAGCGTATCCGGATACAGGATGGCAGTGGCCTGGTCTTGCACAGCAGCCGCCTCCTTTCTTCTCCATTATAGAAAGGGGCAGGTCCTTCGTCACTGTAACCAAGCCCGATTTCCCGCACCTTCCTTTGTGCGCATCGCCCAATCCTTTATTGCCGGGGCTGCTGAGCCAGGAGCTTGCGAATCCGCAGGGCAATCTGCAGCTCCAAAATTGTCTCCGGCTGCTTTAAATCCACCTGCAAAATATCTTTAATTTTTTCAATGCGGTACATAAACGTATTCCGGTGGAGATACTTCTTCTTGGCGGCCATGGTGATGTTCCCGCCGCTCTGGAAGTAGGCCTCCAGGGTATCCACAAAATCCGTGCGGTTTTCCTCGTCATGGCGCTGGAGCCGGCCCAGCACCTGGTGTACAAATTCCTCCAGCTGCTCCCGGGGCTGCACCAGCTCCAAAAGATGGTACAGCCGCATATCTGCATAGAACGTCAGCCGCGGCCCTTCTTCGATGCGGGCGGAAATCTCCATGGCCTCCAGGGCGTTTCGATAGCTCTTCCCCAGGTTCAGGAAATCCGGGCAGGGGTCGCCTACCCCCATTTCCGCCGCCGGATACTGCCGGCACAGCTCCCGGTAAATATCCGCTGCCAGCTGGCGGGTCTCCTCTCCGGGCTGCTCCGTCTCCCCTTTCTCCGCCAGCAGGAAGGAGATAATGAGATTGCCCCGCTGAATGGCCACAATACTCCGGCCATGCCGGTTGGCCACCGCCTCCATCAGGGCCATAGCCGCCTTTTTAATTTGCAGCAGCTCACCCATGCCCTTGATGGTGCCGCTCTCCGCCAGCTCCACGTTCAGCCTGCTCACAATGCAGAGGTACGTTTTCGTCGCGTCCATATAGTGGATTTCCGCCAAGCTCTTCACCGCATGGACCGACTCAATCTTTCCGTCCAGCAAATCGTCAAAGAAATCCTGCCGGAGGCTGTGCTTAATCTCCTGAATCTGCTTCTCTTTCACCTGATTCAAGGCCACAGAGGTTGCCGTCATCTCCAGGGCCATGTAGTCCAGGGATGTCATCTTCCGAACTGTCTCCCAGACCACCAGAAAACCATAGGAGATGTCCGTAGCGGAGACTGGCATAACGCGGCAGACAACGCTGCTCTTGGGATAGGTGCGCTTAATGGAATGAGTATAGCGCTCAATATCCCGGGGCATGCTCTCCAGAAACTCCTGGGAAAAGGGCACCTCCCCCTTTTGCAGCCGGAGCAGGCCCTCCATGGGCTTGGGGTTGTCACTCCGCTCTGCCCAGGCCAGCAGGTGCCATCGCCCATCCACAACCAGCAGGGGATTTCCAATCAGGCTGCCCGCCAGCTGAATCAGCTGGCGCAGTCCGCCGCCCTGGAGCGTGCACTGCGTAATGGTGTTGTGGATATGGACATACTTCTTAAAAATATAGTTGTCCTGTTCCCCAATTCCACGGTTTATAGCCTCGAGAACCTCTGCCAGGGTATTTTCAAAGGGAATCTCCACAATGGGGAACCCCAGCCGGTCGGCCTCCTCAATCATGCAGGAAGGTACCTCCTGCAAATAGCGCTTCACTTTAATGCCAATCCCTGCACAGTTAATTTCCGAGAGTTCCCGAATCAGCTGGCACTGCCTGCCCATATCATTTTGGAAGAGGTAGCCCGTAGTCAGCACGAACTCCCCCGCTGCCAGCCAATCGAAGGTATCCGGGTTATCTATAATATTGACGCCGGTAATCAGATTTCCTTTATTCTGCTCTCCTGCAATCAGCTTGAGTCCCATTGTGCTGCCCAGACTGACCATTTGCTCTACCGAAAAATTTTTCATCCCAATACTCCTTCACGCACGCACCAAAACCACAGGTACCCGCAGCCCCTTCTTTCCCCCTTGAAAGGAAGGGCTGCGGGCACCCCGCACATCGATACGAATCTATCTTACCACTTTTAATGCTGTTTGTCTCTACTTACTGGAGCTGGGCGTGGGCGCAACCGTTATGGGCGTCGTGTCTTTCAGGATGAGGCCCTTGTTGCGCAGGAAAGTCATGAAGTACAGGAAAATCAGCTCCAGCAGGCCGGCTGCTGCGCGGACAACGATGGAGATGAAAATCATCTGCGCCATCTCCGCAACGCTGCGGGTCCCGGCAAAGGCCAGAACAGTAAAGAGGATGGCGTTGGTGCACAGGCC
>CAZRNK010000375.1:0-2507 GCA_964601435.1 uncultured Oscillospiraceae bacterium
TGGTTGTAGAAGACGAGCCGAAGCTCAATGAACTGATACAGGAAAAGCTGAAAACAGAGCACTACAGCGTGGACGGCTGCCTCACCGGGACGGATGCCCTGGACTACCTGGCCTGCGCGGAATATGACGCCATTGTGCTGGACATTATGCTCCCCGGCATGAGCGGCCTGGAGGTGCTGGAAAAGCTCCGGGCCGGGAAGGACGAGACGCCGGTCCTCCTGCTCACCGCCCGGGACAGCATCCCCGACCGGGTGGCCGGGCTGGACGCCGGCGCGGACGACTATCTTGTCAAGCCCTTTGCCTTCGACGAGCTCCTGGCCCGCATCCGGGTGATGATTCGCCGGGGGCCGCGGAACACGCAGGAGGTGTTCACGGTGGCAGATTTGACGGTGGACTGCGCCGCCCGGACGGTGAAGCGGGGGGATATCCCCATCACCCTGGCCAGCAAGGAGTTTTCCGTCCTGGAATATTTAATCCGCAACAGCGGCACTGTCCTCTCCCGGGAGAAAATCAGCCGGCATATCTGGAGCTATGACTATGAGGGGGGCTCGAACGTGGTGGATGTATACATCCGGTACCTGCGCAAGAAGCTGGACGACGGCTTTACCCCCAAGCTCATCCACACGGTGCGGGGCGTGGGCTATGTGCTGAGGGCGGAAGCATGAGGCGGCTCTCCATTCGCCTGCGGGTGACGCTGTGGTTCACCCTGTTTATGCTGGTGCTGGCGGGCCTCATGCTGCTGTTTCTGTTTTCCGTGGGGGAATATGTGGTCCTCTCCGGCTCCCAGGATACGCTGACCACTGTGGTGGAGCGCAGCTTCCGGGAGATTGAGTATGACGATGGGGAGCTGGACATAGACGACGATTTGGACTATTTCCAAAACGGCGTGTATGTGGCGGTCTATGACGGCCAGGGGCGGCTGCTCTATGGCCGCTTGCCCACCGGGTTTCCCCAGGCCACCACGCTGACGGACGGGGGCGTCCGCTCCGTGAGCGGGGCGGAGGAGGACTGGTATGTCTATGACAGGATGCAGCAGGTTGGGTCCTATACGGTATGGGTCCGGGGGGTGCTCTCCTCCGCCGGGAGCGGGGGGACCTTTACCACATTGACCCGCCTGGCCATGGTGGCGTTTCCCTTCCTGGTGCTCCTGGCGGCGGTAGGGGGATATTTCCTGGTGGCCCGGGCCTTCCGGCCGGTGAAGAAGCTGGCGGAGACGGCAGAGCAGATTGGCTCCGGGGACGATTTGCGCCGGCGCATTGACCTGGGAGAGGGCAAGGACGAAATCTATGCTCTGGCCGCCACCTTTGACCGGATGCTGGACCGGCTCCAGGGGTCCTTTGAGCGGGAGCGGCAGTTTACAGCCGACGCCTCCCATGAGCTGCGCACGCCTACGGCGGTGATTATCGCCCAGTGCGAATATGCTCTGGAGGAGGCAAAGACACCGGAGGAGTACCGCGCCGCGCTGGAGACCGTTCTGGAGCAGGCGCAGCGGATGAGTACGCTGATTGCTCAGCTCCTCACCCTCTCCCGGGGGGACCGGGGCCAGGCAAACCTGCACCTGGAGGCGCTGAATTTCAGCGAGCTGACAGAGATGGTCTCCGAGCAAATCCGGGAGACGGCAGAGAAACGGCAGATTCAGGTGTTTACGGACATCCAGCCTGATTTGCTCCTCCGAGGGGACGAGACGATGCTGATGCGCATGCTTTTGAACCTCATGGAAAACGGCGTCAAGTATGGCCGGGAGGGGGGGCACCTCTGGGTGCATTTGGAAAAGCAGGGCCGGGATATTGTCGGCCGGGTGCGGGATGACGGCATCGGCATTGCCCCGGAGCACCTGGACAAGATTTGGGAACGGTTTTACCAGGTGGATACCGCCCGCTCCCCCGCCCGGGAGGGGGCCGGCCTGGGGCTATCCATGGTGAAATACATTGTCCAGGCCCACGGCGGCAGCATTGGCGTGGAGAGCACACCGGGGGAGGGGACCGAGTTTATTTTCCGCCTCCCGGCAGAGGATGTCTCCCCCGCCGCATAAGAAGGGCCGCACCGGCATATCCTATTGACAAAGTGGGAAATAGGAGGCCGGGAGATGGAGAAAAAATGCTGGAAGGTATACGGGGCGTTTTTGGCAGTGACGCTGGCGGTAGGCGCCCTGGCGGGGTGGCTGATTCGGGACTATGTCATCGTCTATGACGCCCTGGCAAAGCCGCCCCTGGCGGCGCCCCGCTGGGCGTTTCCTGTGGCCTGGACGATTTTGTATATCCTCATGGCGGTTTCCGCCGCAGGCGTCTGGTGCAGCGGGGCGCCGGGCAGGGAGAAGCGCCGGGTGCTGTCCCTCTATGGGGTGCAGCTGGCGGTGAACTTTGCCTGGACGCTGCTGTTTTTCCTGGCGGAGGCCTATGGGCTGGCCTTCTTCTGGCTGCTGCTTTTGCTCTTGCTGGTGGCGCTGATGGCCGCACACATGGGCAAGATTCTCCCCTGGGCGGGGCGGGCGCAGATTCCCTATCTGC
>CAZRNK010000376.1:0-2506 GCA_964601435.1 uncultured Oscillospiraceae bacterium
GCCAGTTGGAGTGTGTATTATAGCTGCATGCGGCTGTTAACAAGAGAGAAGTGCCTGATATTTTCCGTTCCTGAAGGAAAATATCAGGCACTTTCTTTTTAAATCATCTGCTGTTCGTTGATAATAAGCCGAAACTCCAGACCCAGCTTTTCCGCCGCTTTCCGGCAGAGAATCATCCGGGCCAGGAAGATTTCAAAGTAGTCCATTACGGAGCAATACCGTGTGTCGATACTCAGCTTCAGTTTGATTAAGGTCTTGTCCTCGTTGATGCGTACCAGGGATTTTTTCACCGAATAGTTTACCCGGTCGTGGATGTCAAAATTGGTCTTGTCCGGATTCCGGACCCGGCTCCGGCGCACATCCGTTTTGTCCCCCAGAATCAGGGCGGCGGCGATGTGGTTGACTGCCACAGCCGTCCCTTCGTCGTGGTTGCCGATGGCGGTGACGATGGTGGCGATTTCCTCTGCCGGGACGCCCAGATTGTCCAGAATCCGAAAGGCCATGACGGCGCCGCTCTGGGCGTGGTCTACCCGGTTGACCAGGTTGCCGATGTCGTGGAGCCAGGCGGCAATCCGGGCCAGTTCGCACTCCCGGGGCGGATAGCCCAGGGTTTCCAGAATATATCCGGCGGTGTCCGCTACCTTTCCCACATGGGCAAAGCTGTGCTCCGTATAGCCTAGGGCGATGAGGGACTCATCCGCCCGGGCAATATAGGTCCGGATGGCCTCATTGGCTTTGATGTCCTGAAATGTCAGCATGGCGGTTCCTCCTGCGGCGGCCTCAGCGCACCGTATGCGTCAGCAGATAGTTTTTCAGCTCCTGTAAGCCAGTGGTATTCAGATGCAGCCCCTCCCGGAAATATGCCTCCAGGGCATATCCGTTCTCGTCACAGAAGTGTCCGAACAAATCCAAGTAATAGACGTTATAGTCCAGCGAGAGCTGCTGAAGCTGGTCGTTGTAGTCAATCAGATTCTCCCGGGCAAAAGCAGTATGGTTGGCTGTGTAGGATTCCGAGAGCGGGGTAATGGACATCAGGAAGATTTTGCAGGCGCTGCCCTGGGTGCGCTGGACCAGCTCAATGATTTCGGCCATATTGTTATAAAAGGCGCTGGTGCCCCCCCGCACTTCATTGATGCCCAGCATAATGTAGACCTTGCCGTACTGATTGGCTTCCAGAGCCTGGGCCAGGGTGCCGGTCTCTGTGACGGTTACTGTGTTGCCGTTTTCATCTGTGCCCTGGGTTTCATAGGTGAAACCCTCATAGGTGAGGACAGAGGAGGTGGTAAACCCATCCTCTGTGTAGAAATCTGCATTGGAGATAATCCCGGTATACTGGGGGGACAGGCCGTTGGGAATGGAGTGGCCGATAAAGCAGGCGTCTGCAAAATAGCTGTCGCCCTGGGCGGCGCTCTCGCCTACGACATTGCCGAAGTTGATATATCCCTCATAGCCGGGGTCTACCTCCCAGTTTGCCTCCTCCAGGGCGCGGATATACCGCATCATAATCGCCGCCAGTTCACAGCGGAGAGCGCCGGCCGTGGGGTCAAAGGCGCCTGTGTCCCGGCCGGATATAACGACCGCGGCCTGCATGGTATATACGGCAGATTTGGCCCAGGCGCTGATGGCGCTGTCGTCTGTAAATGTGCCGCTGCCGCCGTCTGTAGGTAAATTGGCCTCAATAAAATCGGTATAGTTGGACAAAATCGTGCAGATTTCCTGCCGGGTTATCGCGGCATCCGGGGAAAAGGTGGTGGTGCCAGTGCCGTTGACGAGGCCGTTGAAATAGGCCCACTGGACGTAAACAGCATAGTAGGCGTCCGCCGGTACGTCGGAAAAAATGGCGCTGCCCGCTGTGAGCATATCGGAGCGGACATAGCCGCTCTGGCCGTTGTATGTAACCGCATACCAGCCGCCGCTCAGGCCGTGGAGCGTCACAATGGTGTTGGCATCCAGGACATCCACAACGGCGGAGGAAGTGCTGGCGCCGGCGCGAAGGTTCACTTCGCTTTTTGTAATGAGTCCCAACTCTGCTCCAGAAGTGGGAAAGCCGGCTAACCGGCCCAGGACAGTGATAAACATCCCTCTGGTGGCGGCAGTGTCCGGCTCAAAGGTGGTGGCGGAAACCCCGGCAAACAGCCCCTCATCAACAACAAATTCAACGCTCTCAGCATACCAGGCATCCGCAGGCACGTCTGTAAAGTTGACAGCGCCGGCAGCGGGGGCAAAAATGGCCAGCGCGAAAATACAGGCAAACAGAATGCAGGTCTTCTTCAAAGGCGACACCTCTTTTCCAGATGAATGATACCAAAATGTAACCATTTTGTCAAGTTCGGCCCCACACTGTAACAAAAATGACATGGAAAACCGAAAATAACCCCCACTTTGCCGCCACTGGGCAGGGCCATGGCGAAAAAGTCTGCAAATAAAAAGTCAATAGGAAATTGAGAAAAATTGGTTGATTGTAAAATCAAGTTGAACACCTAACGAAGAAGTCCATAGCGACTTT
>CAZRNK010000377.1:0-2504 GCA_964601435.1 uncultured Oscillospiraceae bacterium
TTATTCTGACGCGGGCTCCACCCGTTTCTTTCGCTGGTGAAAGAAATGGGTGGAAAAAGTTCTTTTGGTTCCTTTTCCTGAAACTAGGAAAAGGCTCACACGCCCTCTCCCTCCGGTGCCTCCGGGCGGACATGGACAATGCCGCCCTCCACCGAGAGCCGCCCGTCGCAATACAGCGACAGGGCCTGGAGCAGCAATGGCCGCTCCCCCTCCTCCAGCACCCGGCGCTGGAGGCTCCGGGGCGTGTCGTCCTCCCGGATTTCAATGGCCCGCTGGCAGATAATCAGCCCCCGGTCCGGCTCCTCCGTGGCAAAATACGCCGTGGCGCCGGCAATCTTGGCTCCAGCGGCCAGAAGCTCCGCCTGGATGCCCTCTCCATTCTGGCGCAAATCCCATGGGGCGGGGAGCAGAAAGGGACAGGTATTGAGAATCCGGTTTTTATAGTGGCGCGGCAGGTTGGGCGCCAGGGAGGGCGTAAACCCGGCCAGCACCACCAGTTCAATGTCCAAATTCCGGAGGTTGCCCAGCAGGGCGTTGCAGAAAAACTGGTTATTGGGAAACAGGGACTCATCAATCACATAGGTGGGCACACCGGCCATCTCCGCCCGCTGGAGGGCATAGGCTTCCGGCTGAGAGGATATAACCGCTGTCAGGGCAAGGTTCCCGGGGAGCTCCCCAAAATAGCCGGCGTCCAAAATCGCCTGGAGGTTTGTGCCCCCGCCGGACACCAGTACAGCCGTTTGAATCATTGCGTCGCCGCCCTCCTTTTTCCAGGAAGTATCTTACCGCACTTTTTTTAAAATTGCAAGGGCAAATCTTTTTGGTGCAAAACTGCTTGTTTTTTCGACTTTCCTTTGGAAAAAAGCCAAAATTTCGTTTCAAATCTGTCGCATATAATTTAAAAAAATATGAAATATTTTTAAAAACCTCTTTACTTTTTCGCAAAGATGATGTATGCTCTCGTTAAGGGCGTGACAATCCCCGCCCTGATTATGCAATACGCATTTTTTGAGGGAGGTATAATTTATGAGACGGACACGGAATACCCTGGCGTTGCTTCTGGTACTGGTGCTCGCCTTTGCCCTCTTTGCCGGATGCAGCGGCACCCCGGCAGAGACCCAGGCCCCCACCCAGGCCCCGGCCACGGAGGCCCCGGCGCCTACAGAAGCCCCCGCCACAGAGGAGCCCCCGGCAGAGGAGACAGAACCCGCAGCAGAGGGCGTTCCAGCCAATATGGAGCTGCCGCTGGTGGAGGAACCCACTACCCTTTCCCTGTGGACCACTGTCAACCCCAGCGCCCTGCGCATTATCAACGATTACAGTGAAAATACAGTCATTCAGCATGCCGCAGAGCTCACCAATGTCTATCTGGAGTGCACCTCCGTGGCCGGCAACCTGGCCGGGGAGCAGTTCCCCATTATGATTGCCAGCAATGACTATACCGACTACATCGGCAGCATGCACACCCTCTACTCGGAGGGCATTGACGCCGCCATTGACAATGAAATCATCATTGATTTGACCCCCTATCTGGAGGAGTACGCCCCCAACTATTATGAAGTCCTCCACTCCAATGAAAACTTCGTCCGGGCCCTGACCACGGATGAGGGCCGCAGCGGCGTTTTCGGCATGCTGGGCGAGGGCAGCCGGGTAGACGCGGGCTATATGACCCGCCTCGACTGGCTCAACGCCCTGAACCTGGAAGTCCCCGAGACCTATGACGACTGGTATAACACCCTGAAGGCCATGAACACCGAATATGGCGCCACGCTGTATGTCAACCCCATCGGCGCCGGCAACCGCCACACTCTGACCGACGGCTATGGCATCGCCATCATCACCGACGCCATGGAGGGCTATGTCCCCTTCTATGTCAAGGAGGGCGAGGTCATGTGCGGCTACACCGCCCCTGAGCTTCAGGACTATCTGGCCATGATGGCCCAGTGGTATGCCGAGGGCCTGGTCTGGCAGGACTTCCCCACCGGCGGCACTGTCATGACCATGAAGGATTCTGAGGCCTACACCCCCTTCCTGAACAACGAAATCAGCTTCGGCATGCTGGAGATGGGCAATATCTCCTCTGCCCCGGCCAACGCCACCGACCCGAACATGGAGCTGATTGCGGTTCCCGACCCGGTGCTGAACGCCGGAGACAAGACCCACATTGCCAACTTGGGCATGACCATCCAGCCCAAGTGGTCCATCTCCACCCAATGCGAGAATGTGGAGCTGGCGGTGGAGTACGTCAACTTCTGGTTCACCGATGAAGGCGCCGAGCTGGGCAACTACGGCCTGGAGGGCGAGGCCTTCAACTGGGTGGACGGCGAGCGGGTCTGGACGGACTTGCTGGTGAACAACCCCGACGGTGTGGACTTCAAAGCGCTGTCCTGTGTCTATCTCCTGGACGACCACCCCTTCCACATCGACATCACCCGCAGCGACGGCATGTACTCCCCCGAGGAGCTGGAGTGCAGCGATATCTGGCTTTCCAACCGTCTGGGCGA
>CAZRNK010000378.1:0-2485 GCA_964601435.1 uncultured Oscillospiraceae bacterium
TGGTTTCTTTTCTTGCTAAAGGAGCCCGTCAATTGTTCTCTGTCATCTGATACTGATATGCGGGAAAGGTAATGACCACTTTAAAGAGGTCCCCGTCCAGGACAATCTCAAAGCTGCCGCCCATGAGCTCCGTCAGGCTCTGGGCAATGCTCAGGCCCAGGCCGCTGCCCTCTGTGCTCCGGGAGGCATCCCCCCGGACAAATCGCTCCATGAGCTCATCGGCAGAGATATTCAGCTCCCGGGCGGAAATGTTCCGCACCAGAATCACCACATCGCCCTCCAGGCGCTTGACGCTGAAATAGGCCCGGGTGCCCGGGAGGGCATATTTGCAGATGTTGCTCAGGAGATTGTCAAAGACCCGCCACAGGTGCTGGCCGTCGGCAAAGATGGCCACCTCCCCTTCCGGCACTGTGACAATGGGGGCCACGCCCGCCGCCTCCAGCCGCTGGGTATATTCTCCTACCGCCTGGTTCAAAAGCTCCGCCACATCTGTCCGGGCCAGCTGGAGGGTCATGGCCCCGGAGCTGGCCTTGCTGGCCTCCACCAAATCCTCCGTCAGCTTCTTGAGCCGCTGGGACTGTCTGTCCAGGACCTCCAGATACTCCGCCGCCTGCTGGCCGGGCAGATTTTCCTTTTTCAGCAAATCCACATAGTTGATAATGGAGGTGAGGGGTGTCTTGATGTCGTGGGAGACGTTGGTAATCAAATCTGTCTTGAACCGCTCGGAATGCATCCGGTCCTCCACCGCCTTATTGAGCCCCTCGCTGATGCTGTTCAAATTTTCCCCATGGGTGCGGAAATCCCAGCGCATCCGGGAGACATCCACTTTGTAATCCAGATTTCCCCGGGCCAGCTCGGCGCCCGCCCGCTGGAGCTGGCGCATCCAGATGCTGATGCGGATAAGGGAAAAGCCCGCCAGGCAGTTGATGGCCACCAGCAGCAGAAGATAGAGGCCGGGCTCATAGCTGTTCACCATTCCGATAAACAGCAGGAAGGACAGGAAAAGGTATCCGATAAAGAGCATAGCAATGCGCCACACCAGGGGCAGGCTCCCCAGGATTTCCCGGAGGCAGCGGACGATTCTGTGCCACAGCCGCCAGAGCCAGCGCCCAAGGCGGTACAAAAGGGTGCTGCGCCACCAGAGGCCGTCCCCCAGCTTGATGCGCACTACCAGCGTCAGCAGCCAGCCCAGGGGCACTGTGCACAGCGCCGCCGTCCCCAGAAAAATAAAGATAAACCAGACGCCCAGGGCATAGACATTCTCCATGGCCCCATAGCCCAGGGAGGCATCATACATCATACCCAAAAGCCCCCCGGCGGTAATGCCCGCCGCAATGGCCGCCGCCAGGTACAAATCCAGGGGGATATGCTCCTGCCAGCCGGGGGTGACAACGCTCTCCTCCGTCCCCGGATGGTGGCCCGCCGCCCGGAACAGGAATCCCCCGCCGATGAGCACCACCGCCAGGCTCAGGAGAAATACGGGCAGATACAGTCTCCGCCAGGCGTACAGGGTGTCATAAATTATCTGCCCGGCCAGGAGGTCGTCTTCCGCCGTCAGGGGGTCGGCCACATAGACATCGGCATAGATATACACCGTCTCGTCCCCCACATAGTTGCCCCGGCTGTCAAAGGTGGCAAAACTATAGACATTCTGCCAGTTCGACAGCATCAGGCGGCCGCTCTCCCCATCCCAGGTCCGGACAAGTTCCTCCCCATCCTCGTCCCGGAAAACGACAAAGATGTTGGTGTTGCCCGCCGCCTCCTCGGGGAGCTGCCCGTTGCTCGCATAATGATTGCTCCACCAGGTTACTGTGTCATAGAGAATATACCGGCAACGGTCGCTCTCCAGGAAAGTCTCAGGGTCCTTTCCGTACCAGCCCCGTACGGCGCTCCAGCTGGCCAGGATGCCGCTGGCCAGGCTTGCAGCGAGGGAAACTGCCACCAGGAAAAAGAGCAGCGCCTTTACCCAAAGGCGCTGTGTAATCCCATTAGTTTTTTCCATGATAGTCCCCCTTCTCCAGCTTGTAGCCTTTTCCCCAGACTACCTTGATATACCGGGGATTGGCGGGGTCAATCTCCAGCTTCTCCCGCAGGTGGCGGATGTGCACAGCGATGGTTCCCTCTGCGCCCATAGGGGCGTCCTTCCACACCGCCGAGTAAATTTGGGCGGAAGAAAAAACCTTCCCCGGGTTCTCCATCAGGAGTTTCAGAATGTCGTATTCCGTGGGCGTGAGGCTGACCGCCTCCCCATCCAGGGTGACGGCCTTGGCCCCATCGTCCAGCTCGATGCCCCCCACGGCCAGGACGCTGTCCCGCCGCGTCATTCCGCCCAAGTACGTATACCGCCGCATCTGGGCCCGCACACGGGCAATCAGCTCCACGGGGTTGAAGGGCTTGGTGACATAGTCGTCCGCCCCCATGTTCAGCCCCAGGATTTTGTCCGTGTCCTCCCCCTTCGCGGAGAGGAAGATGACCGGCACATTGC
>CAZRNK010000379.1:0-2476 GCA_964601435.1 uncultured Oscillospiraceae bacterium
CGCGATAGAGCGCCAGGGCCACATCGGTACCGGCTTCGTGGCGCATCACCATCTCCGTGAACTGGGCTTCTCCATTCTCATCATAGTTGAAGGTCACGCCCTCCACCCCGTAGGTGTTCAACAGCGCCCCCTCCTCCGTATAAAAGAAATCCAGATAGCGCAATGCCAGCTCCACATCCTCGCAGCTGGTGGACAGCGCCCATTTGTATGCCTTATCGCTGCAGCGGATGGAGTTATACAGCGCCTCCCCTTTTTCGTGGGTCACGTCCGCCATACCGGTAAGCGTCATATCGCCGCCGGCGGTCACCGGCATGGTGGCCACGTCGGCCAGCTGGGCCAGGGCGACGGCAATTTCGCCGGAAAGGAAATTGTCATAGAAAGAGCTGGACTGGATGGCCAGGCAGACAATGTCCGCCATAACGTCCGGGAAAATGAGCCCCTCGGCATACCACTGGTTCAACATTACCAGATAGTCCTGGAAGGCGGCCAGCACATCGTGGAGCTCGTCATAGGTCTCCGGGACCGCCATGTCCACCTGGTCCAGATAGTCCTGGCGGATTACCAGGCCGCGCTGGTTGACCACGTCGCTGGTGAACATCTGCAGCGCCACAACCCGCCCCTCGTCCGTATAGGCCGCCTTTTTCCAGTCGGGGTCGCGCTCCAGCAGGGAGACATAGTTGGGCATGCAGCTTTCCAGATAGTCCGCCACGTCCAGGCAGACCCCCTGATCCACGGCGGCGTCCATACCGCCGGCATACAGGGCATGGACATTGCCAATCATATCCGGGTAGTTGCCTCCGGCAATCATAATGGAAAACTGCTCCACCATAGCCAGGGCGTTGACGCTGTTTGCCTCCAGATACACGCCGGTGATTTCGGCAGCCTTTTCAAAAACTGTGTTTTCTGCCAGGGAGTCAATGTAGTTCAGTGCAAACGGGTGGATGGGGGCCCAGAGGGAGAGCGCGGCCGGCTCTTCCACCAGCGGGTAGGCAGCAGAACCCGGCGTCTCCGCGGGGGCCTCTGTGGGGGTCTGCGCGGCGGGTGTCTGTGTCGCCGGTGCCGCAGTGCCTGCGGGCGTTTGGGCCTCGGTGCTCCCGCCGCTGCAGCCGGCCATCAAAATCAGCAGCAGCGCAAGGGCCAAAACCAGAGCAAGAGCTTGTCGTTTCACTTCCAATACCTCCATTGTAATATTTGCATAGGAACGATGCTCGTATTATAATAAGATTTGAGCAAAGAGACCATATTCCGGTTTGACCACTTGTATTTGCATTTTTTGACCTGGGGAGGGCACAACATGGAATTTGACTTCCGATTACGGGACACCGAGGGGTTTCCCCTGGTGGATATGGAGCGGGCCATGAAGCTCTATGTGGAGCAGTACCGGCCCGGGCGTATCTCCCGGGCGGAAATGCTTGCAGGGATTCGGGAGAGCCTGTCCGGACGCAGCGAGGAAATCCGCTTTGTGATGCGTCAGCTGGAGCCGCCGCAGGAGGAGCCTCTGGGAGAGGAGCTCTTCTTCCCTTCGGACATGGACGCCACCATCCTCCGCCATATGCGCTACAGCATCACCCACCTGCACGCCCACGACTTTATCGAGCTGGTCTATGTCCACCGGGGACGCTGTGTCAACCAGTTCGCCCGCCAATCCCTGACGATGGAGCAGGGCTCGCTGTGCATCATCCCACCGGGGACGCGCCACCGGCTGGTGGTGGAGGACGATGAGAGCGTTGTCTTGAATATCCTGGCCCGAAAATCCACCTTCCGGGTGGCTTTCTTCGACCTCTTCCGGGGAGACAATATCCTGGCCTCCTTCTTCATCAACGCAATTTACGGCAGGCAGGAACGCCTGGTGCTCCTGTTTTCCGGCCCGGAAAATGGCGGTCTGGACGAGAGCATCCTGCGGATGTACTGGGAAAACCAGCGGGATGGGAAATACCGCAGCCGCATTATGGTCAGCTTTTTCCGCCTGGTGCTGGCCTATCTGCTCCAGGACCACGAGGACTCCGTCCTGGCCCTGGAGCCGGAAGGGGAGGGGCGGCGGGAAAACCTGGTGCCGGTCCTCCAGTATATCCAGGAAAATTTAAAGACAGTCACGCTGTCCCGGGCGGCGGCCCATTTTAACTTCTCCGAGGCATATTTGTCCCGCCTGTTCAAGAAGACGGTTGGAGAGAATTTCGGCGCCGCGGTCCACAGAGCCCGGCTTGCCATGGCCGGGGAACTGCTGCGCACCACAGAGCTCCCGGTGGAGGAAATTGCAGCGGAGGTAGGCTATGGCAACCTCAGCTCCTTCTACCGGAGCTTCAAGTCCGCCGCCGGCCTGACCCCCGCCGCCTACCGCCAAAAGCTCCTGGATGCCGATTGACTGCGGCCTCTCATATGCTGAAACCCCTGTCAGATTGAAAGGTGCAGCATATAGAAATAAAATCCCCCCGGTTTTCCCTTTTGGGAAAACCGGGGGGATTCCTTCACGCTATAC
>CAZRNK010000380.1:0-2470 GCA_964601435.1 uncultured Oscillospiraceae bacterium
GGCCGGAATCCACAACAGCCACCCGGACGCCATCGCCATTCAGTCCTTCGTCCCAAGCCGCCTCAATGCCTGTCATTTCCAGATTCCACTGCTGTGCATAGTAGGGGTCATTGGGCACTGCCTGGAGCGTCACGACGGCGTCGGGTTCAAAGTAGTCCACGACACCCGCGTCCAAAAGAGTGAGCAGGCCAGCAGTGTCTTCACAATGATACAGGGATTGCTCCGGATATAGAGGCGTAACGCCGCTCTCCGCTTCCATGAGCTTTGCCTGCGGCTGGATTGCCTCCTGCAATTTCACTATGTACCCATTGGAATTTGATGCTTCGGCCTCTTCTGCCGCCAGGGCGCCCGGCACCCACAGGGACAACAAAAGGGAAAACAGGATAATCAGGCTGATTTTCTTCAAGTTTCTCTACCTCACAACATAAAGACCAAATTTTTTCAATCATCTATAAAATAAGTATACCAAGCCTGCCACAGGCAGTCAACTCAATTTCCAAACAAAGCAGTTACAAAATGGTTAACATAATTTTCTTGTTTTTAACTACTAGAGAAATTCGGACAAGACCTAATATCGCAAAAAGATGCACCTTCTTATCTTGTACGACATAAGATGACCCGAGAGAAGCCTCTCAAAAACATCGGAGGAGGATTAACCTTGGAGGATACAAACAAGACCTGCGATTATAAAAAAGGAACACTCTCTGTCTGTGCACCTCTGGCCTTGGCCTATGTGCCTATGCAACAGAGCGCTGAACCGGCCTATGAGCCGGAGCAGGCCCTGATTCGCGGCACACTGTTTCCCGGGCTGGATTTGCCATTCATGAATATTGTCAACAAAGACGAGATTTCCAATCTGCCCCTGGCAGAGGTAATGGCTCTGGATTTCGTCTGCAATGAACTGGCCCTTTATCTGGATACCCATCAAAATGACAAGGACGCTTTTCAAAGCTATCAGAGTTTCTTGAAGCTGGCCCATGAGGCCCATAAGCGCTACACGGCCCGCTATGGCCCCATCCAGCATAGCGACCTCATCAGCGCCAAGAGTTTTACCTGGCTGAACAACCCCTGGCCCTGGGATTACACAGAAAGGACGGAGAAAGCATAAATGTTTGTCTATCAGAAAAAGCTGCAATATCCAGTACGCATCAAAACCCCCAATCCGGCCTTAGCCAAATTTATTATCAGCCAATACGGTGGCCCGGACGGGGAGCTGGGCGCCTCTCTGCGCTATCTCAGCCAGCGCTTTTCTATGCCCTACCCGGAGCTGAAGGGCCTCTTGACCGATATTGGTGTAGAGGAGCTGGGCCATCTGGAGATGGTGGGTACCATCGTTCATCAGCTGACTCGTGAGATGACTCCGGCAGAAATCAAAAAGGCGGGCTTGGACACCTATTTTGTGGACCATACAGCCGGGGTTTATCCCCAGTTTGCGTCCGGCACACCCTGGAACGCGGCCACCATCGGCGTAAAGGGGGATGTCATTACAGACCTCACCGAGGACATGGCCGCCGAGCAGAAAGCTCGGACTACCTATGATAATATCCTGCGCCTTTCCGATGACCCGGATGTCAACAATGTAATCCGCTTCCTGCGGGAGCGAGAGGTTGTCCATTTCCAGCGTTTTGGCGAAGCCCTGCGCCTGGCCACAGAAAAGATGGACCAGAAAAACATCTACGCGGTCAATCCAGCTTTTGATTCCTGAAGCTGTTGAAAATTGTAAATCGAGTATCACACAAAGTTGCATCATTTTTAAATGTAATTTTTACCAATCCCAGATTCACGCAGTCAAAGCAGAATACTTAAAAATATCCCCAGGTTCGTTCATTTGAAAAGAACCTGGGGATATTTTTTATACGAGGCCCTGGCTCTCCTGCATAGCGGCCAGTGTACGCTCTGCCAGTTCCCGGACCTCCCAGCCCAACATCTCCGCGCCCCGTGTAATAATTTCCCGGGAGCAGCCGGCGGCAAATTTTTTGTCTTTAAACTTCTTCATCACGGATTTGACTTCCATCCCCTCCAGGCCTGTAGGCCGCATCAGGGCCGCGGCACCAATCAGCCCGGTGAGCTCATCCACAGCGAAAAGCACCTTCTCCATCTGCAACGTGGGTTCCACGTCTGAGCAAATGCCATATCCATGGCTTACTATAGCGTGAATCATATCCTCGTCTATATCGTGAGCCCGGAGGAGCTCCGGCGCCTTCTGACAGTGCTGCTCCGGATACAGCTCAAAATCAATATCGTGCAGGATGCCAACGCTCTGCCAATAGTCACAGCGCTCAGGGTCAAACTCCCTGGAAAAAACCGCCACCACCTTTCCCACTGTCTCTCCATGCTGCAGATGAAAGGGCTCCTGATTATATTCCTTTAAAATTTCCATTGCCTCCACAGGTGTCGGTATATAGCTCATAAATTGCCTCCTGTATGTATTTCTGAACCCCAGTATACACCGGCCCTGCAAAAAACGCAA
>CAZRNK010000381.1:0-2467 GCA_964601435.1 uncultured Oscillospiraceae bacterium
CAACAACGACGGCATGGGCATGGCCATGTTCAATGCCTGGTCCAATGAAAACGGCGTCCCCACCTTCGGCTATGACGCCAACTCCGACGCAGTGGAAGCCATTGCCAACGGCTATGGCGGGACCATCAGCCAGCACGCGGACGTCCAGGCTTACCTGACGCTGCGGGTACTGCGCAACGCCCTGGACGGCGTGGACATTGACACCGGCATCGGCACTGCCGACGAGGCGGGCAACGTCCTGAGCTCTGACGTCTTCTATTATGACGAGGCCTCCCGTTCCTACTATGCGCTGAATGTGGCGGTTACGGCGGACAACTATCAGGACTTCCTGGATTCTACAGTGACCTATGCCCCTGTCTCCAACCAGCCGGATGCCGAGGCCCATCCCACCAAGAGCGTGTGGCTGAACATCTACAACGCCTCGGATAACTTCCTCAGCGGCACCTATCAGCCTCTGCTGGAGAAGTATGACGACCTGCTGAACCTGACTGTAGAGTACATCGGCGGCGACGGCCAGACGGAGGCCACCATCACCAACCGCCTGAGCAACCCCGGCCTGTATGACGCCTATGCCATCAACATGGTGCGGACAGACAACGCGGCCTCTTATACCACTATCCTGAGCCAGTGAGCCCAGCGGGCCGCCGGCCGAAAATGAGAAAATACCAGTTCGTTATTAGGGAGAAGCAATTCTCCCTAATAGCAATGTATAAGGGAAATCAGAAAAGGGAGTTTTTATCATAAATCAAGCGCAATAGAATGGGAGTTGCAAGAATGGCAGATACGAGAGGCGACACAGTCCTTTCCATCCGCGGTATGAGCAAGTCTTTCGGCCGCAACCGGGTGCTTGACCGTATCAATCTGGATGTTAAGCGCGGAACGGTCATGGGGCTGATGGGCGAAAATGGCGCCGGCAAGTCCACCATGATGAAGTGCCTGTTCGGCACCTACCAGAAGGATGAAGGGAAAATTTATTTAAATGGCAAGGAAGTCAGCTTTTCCGGCCCGAAGGACGCTCTGGAAAACGGGATTGCCATGGTACACCAGGAGCTGAACCAATGTCTGGAGCGCAATGTCATGGACAACCTGTTCCTGGGGCGTTACCCCACCAATGCCTTGGGGGTCATTGACGAGGGCCAGATGAAAAAGAAGGCCGCAGAGCTGTTCCGCCGGTTGGGCATCACCGTGAACCTGACCCAGCCCATGCGGAACATGTCCGTTTCCCAGCGGCAGATGTGCGAGATTGCAAAGGCAATCTCCTACAATTCGCAGGTGATTGTGCTGGACGAGCCCACCTCCTCCCTGACGGTGCAGGAGGTAAACAAGCTCTTTGAGATGATGCGGATGCTCAAGGAGCAGGGGATTGCGCTCATCTACATTTCGCATAAGATGGATGAAATATTTGAAATCTGCGATGAGGTCTCCGTCCTCCGGGATGGCAACCTGGTGATGACCAAGGCTGTCCAGGATACCAACATGAATGAGCTGATTGCAGCCATGGTGGGCCGTTCCCTGGAGAGCCGCTTTCCCCCTGTGGACAATACGCCGGGGGAGACAATTCTTTCAGTCCAGCATCTCTCCACCAAGTATGCGCCCTACCTGGAGGATATCTCCTTCGACGTTCGGGAGGGGGAGATTTTTGGCCTTTACGGCCTGGTGGGCGCCGGGCGGACGGAGCTGCTGGAGACCATGTTCGGCGTCCGGACCCGGGCATCGGGCCGGGTCTATCAAAGACCGGCTTATGAACTTTAACAGCGCCAAAGAGGCCATTGAACACGGCTTTGCCCTGATTACCGAGGAGCGCAAGGCCAACGGCCTGTTTTTAAAGTGTGATTTGACTTTTAATACGACCATTGCCAACTTGAGGCAATACATGTCCGGGCCGGCCCTGTCCACACCCAAAATGGTCAAGGCCACCAATCGGGAAATCAAGGTAATGCACACCAAGTGCATGGGGCCGGATGATATGATTTCCAGCCTGTCCGGCGGGAACCAGCAGAAGGTCATCTTCGGAAAGTGGCTGGAGCGTAGGCCCCAGGTTTTCATGATGGACGAGCCGACGCGGGGCATCGACGTGGGTGCCAAGTATGAAATCTATGAGCTGATTATCAACATGGCCAAGCAGGGCAAGACCATCATTGTCGTCTCCTCTGAAATGCCGGAGATTCTGGGCATTACCAACCGCATCGGCGTGATGTCCAATGGGCATCTCTCCGGAATCGTAAATACCAAGGAGACCAACCAGGAAGAGCTGCTGAGGCTCAGTGCCAAATACCTATAATGGGGAGACGATGCAAATGACAACGGTAAATACGAAAATTTTGACAGAAGAACAGGAGCTGGCCCTCCGGGCTCCCATGGAGGAATATGTAGGCGCCATTCAGGAAAAAATTGACGCCCTGCGCGTAGATGGCACTGACCGGGTGGTGGCGCTCCAGGATGAGATTGACACCCTGAAGCGGGACCG
>CAZRNK010000382.1:0-2462 GCA_964601435.1 uncultured Oscillospiraceae bacterium
CAGCGGGCACAGAGCGAAACACAGCTGCAAAAGGAAAGGCTGTCAAAAAGTATATGCGCCAGATGCTTTTTCCTTATTATATGCAGGGGAGCTCGTGGGGGCAAGGCCCGCCTCGAATCAGATTAGCCGCCGCCAAAAGGCCCTGAAAAATCAGGGCCTTTTGGGCGAAGCGGCATTTCGGCCCCTGAAAATGCCCGGCGGCAAAGCGCAGTCAAAAAAACACACCAGGGACTTTTTTGACAAGTTGACCCCGCCCCTATCCCACAGGAAAGAGGCGGGGAAAATCCACTTACACACTTTTGCCTTTACACCAGCTCCAGCGGCTGCCCGCCGCGGAGAATCAGCTTCGGCGCACGCCCGCCGGCGAGCACCTCATAGGGGTTTTGCCCGTCAAAGATTGTCAGGTTGGCCGCGCCGCCGGGGCGCAGTCCATAGTCCTTCACGCCCAGGAGGGCTGCACCTTCATCGGTAATCATCCGGAAGATTTGCGCTGCCTGCGCCTGGGTGAAAAAGCGCTGGACATAGGTGAGCAGCAGCGCCGCCTGCCGGACATCACTGCTCCCAAAGGGATTGAAGAAGTCCCGGATATTATCGGAGCCGATTCCCACCTGGACCCCCGCCTCCAGCAGTGCCTTGACCGGAGCCAGCGCCCGGGTGGAAATCGCTGTGGGCGCAGAGACCACCTTCAGCCCTGCATCTGCTATGCATTGCAGTGCATGCTCCAGCTCCGATTCCTCCAGGGCAGCCAAGGTGCACAGGTGAATGCTGGTAACCCGGCCCTGCATGCCGGTTTCCGCCATCCGCTCTGTAAGATAGGCCAGCAGGTAGTCCTTCCGCTCCCCCGACTCATCCAGATGAAACTCCGCTTCCAGGCCATGCTCCGCCGCCAGCTCCAGGATAAAATCTATGGCCCGGGGGCCTTCCCCGGCGGCTATGGTATGGCCTGCCACCAGGTCAACGCCCATCCCGGCCGCCTCCCGCATCAGGCTCTCTGTCCGGCCGTCAGCGAAAATCCCCTCCTGGGTAAAGGCGGCCACCTGAATCTCCAGAATGCCCCGGTACTTTTCCCGCAGCTTCAGCAGGGCCTCTACGCCCTGAAGCCCCACAATGCCGTCCACATCTGCGTCAGTACGCAATGCCAGGGTCCCGGCCTGGATTGCCTGGTGAATCATCCGCTCTGCCCGGCGGATAATGTCCTCCGGCGTAAAGGCGGCCTTTTGTGTTCGGGTCATGGCCCCTTTCTCCGCGCCGGTGACATCCTGGTAGGGGGCGCGTTCATTGAGGAGGCACTTGTCCAAATGGAGATGGCAGTTTACAAGGCCAGGCACTGTCACACATCCGCCGGCGTCAAAGTCTCCCGGCCCTTCCAGCTGGCCCATCTCCGCAATCCTGCCGTCTTGAATCCGGATGTCCTGAAGGGCGCCATCTACCAGCGCCCGCTTGATGTGCATTTCCATAATCCTCACTCCGCCCGGGCAATGCAGGCCACCAGATTCGCCCCCAGGGGGCCCTGATGCTCATAGCCGGCAGAGGCCAGAATCATAGTGTCCCCCACCATGGCGCCCACGATGGCGTTGATAACCGCCTTGGCAAAAATGCCCTGATAGCCGGAGAGATAGTCGCTCTTCATGGTGGTACGCCGTCCCCGAATCGAGCCCATGGCGTCCGCACCGGCATTGATGAACATGGCGGCGATGCGCCCGCGCTCCTCCTGGGAGAGCTCATACTCACACTTCAGCCCCGCCTTGCGGAAGGCCTCCCGGGCCCCCTCCACATCCAGCGTATCCTGCATAACGCCGTTGCCAATCCGGAACTTGCTCACAGACTGGACCGAGTTGCCCATTACAATCACCCTGCAGGCAACCTGCTCATTGCCGGCGGAGGTGGAGGCCACATTGGAGTAGAGGGACCAGTCGCTGCAAATTGCCTCGTCGGTCACATCCTCTTCCCGGATTTCGCCCAGCCCCAGCGCCACGCCCAGGGCAGAAGCGCCCTTGGATTTGCTGCCGGCCTCGGTGAAATTGGTGCTGCAGCACTTTTGTCCGCGGCTGAGGGCATCGGCCAGCCGGGCCGCCGTCAGGTTAGGGCACTTGACCTCCACGCAGCAGACATCTTCCACCGACGCAATCCCCGCCTCGGCCATGGCCTCCCGAACTGCCTCCGCCACCAGGCGGACCTGGGCCACAGTGCCATATTCCTCGGGTTTGAGCACCCGCGTGGTGCGGATTCCCAGCGCCAGCCGTTTCTCCCCAGTGGGCTCTCCCGCAACCTCCCGCCGGGTAAAAACGGTGTAATGGGGGCTCATCAGGCCACCAGTCAGGCCAATCATCAGCATGGGAATCTTCTGGAACACCTCTTCCCTGCTCCACCCCAGCCGCTCGCTGAGGAGCAGCTCAAAGCACAGCGAGGCATAGCCGTCCCCCTCTGTCTGGGCAATAATGGCGCAGATTTCCTCCGCCCGG
>CAZRNK010000383.1:0-2458 GCA_964601435.1 uncultured Oscillospiraceae bacterium
AAAAACCGATGCAAAGCCCAACGTAAGTGGGTTTGCATCGGGAAGGAAGCGCAGCGGAGTGACCAAGCTTTCACACGAAAGTGTGGAAGCGCGGGATGCGGAGCTTGTGCTGACGTCCAGGGCCCTGTGGCCCGGCAAATCGACGCTGGAGACAAATCAGACAACCTCCTCAGCTGGGCCGCAACAGGCGATAAAGTTTAGAGGGGGATTTCAGAGGGGGATAGCCTTGGTCGGCTATCCATAAAAACCGATGCAAAGCCCAACGTACGTGGCTTTGCATCGGAAAGGAAGAATGACTGCGTTCGGCGCAGACATCGCCTCCAGGCGGTGGCGGAGCGATAAGCTGTCATTCTGACGCCGCGGCATTTCTTTTGGATACTTTTCTTTCGCTGGTGAAAGAAAAGTATCGCTCCTCGTCCCCTCGCAAGGGACTTTTTGACAAACCGAAAAACCAGCTGCTTTTTGCAGCTGGTTTTTCTTTTCTTCCTGTACGATTACCGAGCTAGATACCGGTCTACAGCAGCCTGCTGGATCTCAGTCGCCCGCTCTACGCCCATGGATATCAATGTTTCATTATAGGTGTCCATGTCCTCATCGATGTCCATTTCTCCAATGATAAAACGGACCGTCATTTCTGCCACATAAGTGCTCAAGTCGCCCAAAATAGAAGCTAACTCGCTGTTCTCTTCTTGGGTAAGAGAGACATTTTCCGAAATGCGATAAGCTGTATCGGCCGCCTCTGCCCAGGTCGTAACCGCTTTCTCTACACTCTCGCCCTGTGCACGCTGTTGGGCCATAGTATCCGCATAAATAGGCACGCAGCGGATGCACAGATATTTCTCGCATGCATCACTGAAGCTCAGGCCGTCCGGGTTGTTCAAAATCAGGTCTGTATATACGACTTCCCCGTCTACATAGTTGAACGTCTTGCCCTCCACACCATAGTTAAAGAGAACCGTACCTTCCTCGCTCCAAATGAAGTTCATCAGCTGCAGCGCCAGCGGGACATTATGGCAGGCAGTGCTGATTGCAGTGCAGTCGCCGCCGTTTCTGGCCCGGTCGTCGCCGGAGCGCAGGTGAATCTCATCGTCCGCATTGACCTTGGCCGGCCCAATCCCCACCAGGTCAAAGCCCTCTATGGAGGACTGGCTGTTCAAATCGGCAATCATGACGGCTGGGGCGTCAAAGACATTGATTTCGCCATTGACCACATAGGTGGACTGATTCAGGAAGTTCACCGTGAGGAAATCCGGGAAAATATAGCCTTCTTCATAGAAATCATGCATCTGCCGAACATAGGCTACATAATTGTCGCCCCACAGGGAATAGCTGACCTCGCCGTCCACATTTATGAAGGGCTCCTCTACAGAAGCAACGTTGAAGGCGGAGCACCACATATAGGTCTCGTTGGCCACGCCGTTGGCGTTCAGCAAGAGGGTGCCGTTTCCACCAGCCTCTCCATTTTCCTGCCAGGTAGCGAAGACATGATCCCAGTCCGCAAAGGTGACCGGCGTCTCCAGATCATATTTGTCAAACAAATCCTGCCGGCTGATAGTTCCAACTACCGGAACAACCGGGTTATCTTGTTTAATCAGCCGCAGAGACCAGAGAATGCCGTCATCATTTAAGTTCTGCCGCATCAGCTCTTCATCAGCCGCAATGATATTCCAATAATTGGGGCAATATTCCTGAACGGCTTCTGTAATATCGGTGGCCAGCCCGGCATCCAGGGCAGCAGGGACACCGGCATCAAAATATTCCGCAATGCCGGAGACAAATTCCGTCATATCACCAGATGTGGCCATGAGTGTCATCTGCATGGCGGCATTGTCCTCTACCGCGCAGGAAAACTCAACCGTAATGCCGGTGCGCCTCGCCGTCTCCTCCCAGGCCAGGCAATCGCCCCGCCCATCTGTAGCCGTAGAGTTAAACATGCACCACCAAGTAAAAATTTCCTCTTCATCCACTAAAGGAAGTGTCATCTCCCCATCCTCTGCCGATGGCGTCTCCTCGCTTGCCGGCTGGGTCTCCGCGGCCGCTGGGGCCTCTGTAGCAGACCCTGTTTCCGCCTCTGTAGGCGCGGCAGATTCTACCGTTTCTCCGCTGCTGGCACAAGCACTCAGCAGGGAAAAACCAAGAACCAGCACCAATAAACATGCAAGAAACCTTTTCATGTACATTCCCTTTCCTTTCCTTTTGTATTCAAACCCATTATAGGATTTGTACAGAATTTATTGTGTCCCCTCCTCGGAAAGATACCGCCCCAGCTCGGGCGGCGGCGCCGGCTGGGCATCCACATCATACTGCCAATGAAAGCTGGTGGCCAAAGCGGGCAGGTTTTCCTGCGGTCTGTCCGGAGATAGGGGCTCAGATGGTGTAAAAAGCGCCTCCAGCATAGGCCCATCTGTTTCGTACCGCCGCTTGGCATAGGCCACCCAGTCCTGGCCGTATGGGCAGC
>CAZRNK010000384.1:0-2450 GCA_964601435.1 uncultured Oscillospiraceae bacterium
GCCAACACGACAATTTCAATCCACGCTCCCCTTGCGGGGAGCGACGGACGCCGCAATTGCATTGGACGCCCTTATAGGTATTTCAATCCACGCTCCCCTTGCGGGGAGCGACTGGCATAGGCGGCGGAGTCAGCGGCCCGAATGTATTTCAATCCACGCTCCCCTTGCGGGGAGCGACGACAGCACTGTTACTCTGGATAACACGCCGCACAATTTCAATCCACGCTCCCCTTGCGGGGAGCGACAGCAATTTTCACTAAAAAAGAAGCATGCGTCTTGTCAAAAACGTGATATGCTCATTCAAATAAAGGAATTTTTAATAATTTCTGCTTCCGTATCTTTCAGAAATCGTATCATTCAGCGCAATATTTTCTTATCTTTTCGTGCGAACCCGTCGGGCATTTCCTGTCCATTTCCCCTTCGCACCTCAGAGGATTAGCGGCTCCTCCGGCAGATAGGTCTCTTTACAGCCAAAGTGCTCAATCTTATTCTCGTAGCGTTTTCCCAAGTAATAAAACCGCAGGCTGTCCCTCTCTGAATCCATAATCGACAGCAGTTTTGCCTGGAGCAGTTTACACTGGGTTGAATCCAGCAAACACTCAAAAACAGAATTCTGTACCCGCTGCCCATAGTTGACACACTGTTTCGCAATCTGCCGCAGCCGTTTCCGCCCGGCGGCATCCTCGGTATTCACGTCATAGGTAATCAAAACCAGCATAAGCACCTCACTTCCATAAAAAGGGTGGATAGCCGTCTAAGTCTCCCCGGAGATACCGGGCTAACAGCAGTGCCTGAACATAGGGAACCAATCCCCAGGGAACCTTCTCCCGGAGATAGGGGTGGGTCAGCGTCTCCCGCTTACGTTCCTGCCAACGCATAAGAAAGGTACGGCGGCCGGTGTCACTGAGCAGGACTGCACCATTTTCCCGAAAATCAAAGTCCTCACGGTGCATGACTCGATTGTTAATCAGGGTCAGGACAAACCGGTCTGCCATGCAGGGGCGAAGTTCCTCCATCAGATCCAGGGCCAAAGAGGTTCGCCCGGGCCGGTCCCGGTGAAGAAAGCCCACATAGGCGTCCAGCCCAACGCTCTCCAGAGCGGAGGCGCAGTCATTCGCCAACAGAGAGTATGTAAAGGAGAGCAGGGCATTTACCGGGTCCAGCGGTGGTCGCCGGTTCCTGGTTTGGAAGGCAAACAGCGGTTTCTCCCCCAGAATCATCTGGTCAAAGACACTGAAATAGGTGGTGGCCCCCACCCCCTCCAGCCCCCGCAGACTATCCAGGGAGGTTTCTTCCCTGATAACTGGCAACAGCCCTTTCAGATGGGCAGAAGCTGCGGTCAGGGCATCCGCATCCACCCGCAGGCTGTGGTCCCGCCTAGTTCGCTCTATGCTCCAGCGGCCATTGAACACTTTTCCAAAAACCATGCTCCGGGCAATACGGCAGCAGGGGCCAGGGTCGTCTGCAATCCGATATTGGGTGCGGCGGAGCAGCACATTGCCTGAGCTCTTCCCGGTAACCCGTGCCAAAAAGCGGCCCCGCGGGGTGCAAAAGGCCATGGATACCTCTCGCCTGGCGCAGGCGCCCATCAAAGCGGTGGAAGCCCCGGAGTAAGAGAAGGAAACGATGCTTGACAGGGTATGGAGGGGATAGCGAGCTACCTCCTGCCGCTCCCGGCTGGCCACCACATTCTCCCCATCCAGGGAGAGATAGATATCCTCGGAGGTAACGAACAGCGTGTTCAGCAGATGTTTCATGGCACTTCCTCCATGGCCTGAAGGAGATAGTCAGACACCAACCCCCGCCGGGTGAGCTGAGGCAGGCACAAATCCTTCAGGGAACAGGCGTTGCAGGATTTCGTCGGCTTTGCCTTTGGCGTATAGTCTCGGCGAAAATACTGGTGCATCTCTGCCGCGGCGGTGCGGACAGCCTGGCGCAGTCCAGGGGTAAAGACAACCGCTGTGCGCCGCCGGGGTTCCCCATAGAAGAGGGCCCCTTCCTGAATCTCACAGCACAACATCTCCTCCAGGCACATGGCCTGGGCACACAGCTGCAGCTCGTCTGCCTGGTGCTCCTTGGGCCTGCCGCGCTTGTACTCCACGGGATGAGGCTGCCACAGGCCCTTCTCTCCGTGGAGTGACACACCAGCAGGGTCAGCGTGAAACTCCACCACATCGCATTGGCCAGACAGTCCCAGGGTATAGGAGACCACAGCCAGGCCCCGGAGGATCAGGGTATCGCCCCGCCGCTCCCGCAGGGAGGTGTCATGCGCCCGCCGGTGAAGCAGCGTACCCTCCACAGTCCGCAGGTTTTCCTGCCACTGCTGCTCCAGGTGGATCAATGCCCACTGCCGCCGGCAAAAGGCAAAGTGCTGCAAACCGGACAATTGGAGGAACTCCTCCTCACGATAGGTCACCCCATGCGCCTGCAAGTGACGCCGGCGGGGAGGG
>CAZRNK010000385.1:0-2441 GCA_964601435.1 uncultured Oscillospiraceae bacterium
CTGGGCCTGGGCAATCTGGGATGCCAGCACCGCCTGGTTGGTGGGGAAGGCGTTGGCATGGATGCGGCCGACATAAGCGGCGGTCTGGTAGTCCTCTGTCAGGTATCGCCGCATGAAATCCCAGGCCAACTCTTTGTTTTCCGACAGGGCGTTCATGGCCAGGAAGTTATTCTGGTTGTTCACATAGGCGCCGGCGCTGCCGTCCAGGCGGCCCGGAATGCCCAGGAAGACGACTTCCTCCCCCATCACTGCCTCCGCATATTGGAGTTCAAAAAAGTCCCAAATGGACACAACGTGGAGGGCAGGCGATTGGAGGGGCGCCGCTTCCATGCCGGCGCAGCATTCCAGCAGCGCGATAAAGGCCGCGGAATCAAAATATGCCTGCCCGGCCCCATAATCCACGAAGGAGAGAACAGACGTCTCACAAAGGGTGTCCAGAAAGTCCTCTCCGGACATCGCCGCCGCCCGCTCCGGGTCCAGAGTTGCGCCCCCCAGGGCGTTGGAATAGGGGAAAAAGGCTTCCAAGTCCCAGGTGTCCAGGGCGGCTGCGAGGGATGCGGGGGCGAGCAGGGTTTTCACGCTGAAGCCGGACATGATAGCATAGAGCCGCCCTTCACTGCCGCACAGGGAAAAGACGCTTTCGACAAACCCGGCATCCGAGAGGGTTTCATCTGCCGCCAGCCAGGGGGAAAGGTTCTCAAAGAGGCCCTTTTCCCCGTATACCACCGGGTCCAGGCCGAAGGAGAGCAAATCCACCACATCCGGCCCGTTTCCCCCGGCGATGTCTGTCAGAAGCAGGGAGAGGGCCCGCCCGGCGTCATAGTCCGCCCGGGCAAGATAGTCCACAGTCTCTACAGTGCACCCTGGATTGTCGGCGGCAAAGTCCGCAAAAACGGAGGTGTCCAGTGTGGTGCCGCCTCCTACGGCCAAAGTGAGAGTGACGGAGGGCTCCGTCTCCGGCGCGGGAGCAGGCGCGGCGGTATCTCCGGGGCTGTCCGTCCCCCGGGCCATCTCCAGAGCCGCCTGGTCCGATGGGGAGAGGGACGCGGTGGGGACGGCGGTTTCTGCGGCGGGGCTGGTGCAGCCCGCCGCCAGGACAAGCCCTGCCCACAGCAACAGCAGGGCCCAATGGCCTTTTCTTCTTTTCACAGCTAGTGCCTCCCTTCTGGATGGGCTGCGCCCCACAGGGCGCGCGTCCTATAGAGAGTATACATGGTGACGTAAGGGAACAAGCAAGGTTTTTTTGAAAATTCCAGCACTTTTTGCTGCGGAAAAGCAATCCCGGCATCCCGCCGGCTGAAGGAAGAAATAAGTGGCAGCATTCTTTTGAGGACTTTTCTTGCCTTCCACCTGCGGCGGTGCTATACTGTGCACAAGAACATTGGTTCAGGAGGATGAGGAACATGAAAAAGCGTTGGATGAGCCTGCTGCTGGCCCTGCTTATGGCGGTGGCCCTGACTGCCGGCGCCTGGGCAGCCTCCCCGGATTCCGGCGGCTACCAGGACGCCATCCGGGCCGCCATGGCTGCGGAGGACGCCATGGGCGGCTACTATGCGGACGACGCCGTCGGCCAGCTCTATGACATTGACGGCAACGGCAACAAGGAGCTGCTCCTGCTCTACTCCGCGGAGCTGGAAAACGACTTGGGCTATCAGATGCCCTGCTGCGTCGCCAGCCTCTATACCCTCTCCGGCGGGGAAGCGGTGCCCCTGCTGGAGAATGCCCTGCTCTATGTCTATGCCGGCGGCCCCAGCGGCTCTGCCGGTGTTGTAGAGCTGGATGGCAACCTGTATTTCTGCATTCAGGTGGACAACTGGGAGGGCTCGGACTGCTACAGCCAGTGGCAGCTCTACCGCCTGTCAGGGGAGACCCTCACGCTGGAGACAGACCTGCGCTACAGCGCTGCGTACTATCCCGAAGAGACCTGGATGGAGGGGACCTTAAACGGCGAGGCCATTTCCCAGGCGGCGTGCCAGGCCCTTTTGGACAGCATGGAAATCCGCACCCAGCTGACGGAGCCGGACGCCGAGGGCAGCTATGGGGGCATCCGCCTCCCGTCGCTCCTGTCCCAGCTGGAGGCGGGGACCCTCTCCGTCTATGACACTGGCCTGCCCTTTATGGACATCCCTGGGGATGCCTGGTATCGGGAGAGCGTGGACTATGTCTACAGCGAGGGGCTCATGTCCGGCACAGGGGACAACTGTTTTGAGCCGGAGAATACCCTGACCCGGGCCATGCTGGTGACAGTGCTCTACCGCCTGGCGGGCGCGCCCGACATCTCGGATGAAAACCTGGGCTACCCCTATGCTGATGTGGACGCGGCAAGCTGGTATGCCAGCGGCGTCTACTGGGCCCGGCTCCATGGCATTGCAGCGGGCTACAGCGCAGAGAATTTCGGCCCCGATGACCCGATTACCCGAGAGCAGCTGGCCTTGATTTTG
>CAZRNK010000386.1:0-2416 GCA_964601435.1 uncultured Oscillospiraceae bacterium
CGACATCGTGGCTTACAAGGCCGGTACACTCCTCGCAGTTTTTTGGAGCGACCTCCCAGCAATTGTCACGTATCTAATAGGACTAATGGCTTAATCAGATCTGCTGGTTTGTATCCGGGACGCATGAGATTCAAAGCCTCTTCAAAGTGGTCAAAGCCATGGAATACATGGGTAACAAGTTTACCGGGGTCAACGCGGCCCTGCATGACCAAACTGGCCAGTTTCTCAGTGCGCACTCTCCCACCAGGCATAAGCCCACAGTGGATTTTTTTGTGGCTCATTCCACACCCCCACTCAGTACGAGGGATAACAACGCCGTCTCCGGTACCGATGTAGTTGACATTACTGACAATCCCGCCTGGCTTAAGCATCCGGATAGCTTGGGCCATTGTGTCAAGATTGCCCCCGCAGATAATGACTTTATCAGCGCCACGCCCGTCAGTGAGTTCCATTATTTGTTCTACCGTATCCCTCTCACGGAAATCAACGATGTGCGTTGCACCAAAGGCTTTGGCAACCGGAATGATGTTTGGACGGGAATCAATGGCAAAAAGATTTGCAGCTCCGCGTAATGCTGCCCCTGCGATAGCCATCAGGCCGACAGGTCCATTGCCAATAACGGCAACATCGTCGCCAAATTCAATCTCTGCCATTTCTGCTCCGTGAAAGCCCGTTGGCATCATATCACAGAGCATGGTGGCAGCTTCAATGCGCATGCCTTCAGGCATTAAAGCCAGATTTCCGTCTGCATCGTTAACGTGAAAATATTCAGCAAATACGCCATCTTTAAAATTAGAGAACTTCCATCCGGCCAACATACCACCGGAGTGCATTGGATAGCCAGCCTGAGCTGCTGGAGAACTCCAATCTGGCGTGATAGCAGACACAATGACCCGATCGCCCGGCTTAAAATCCTGAACGAGTTCGCCGACTTCATCAACAATTCCTACGGCTTCATGGCCCAGGATCATGCGATCTCGTTCTCCGATAGCACCCTCCCAGACCGTGTGTACGTCAGACGTACAGGGGGAAACCGCAATGGGCCGAACAATAGCGTCCAAGGGTCCGCACTTGGGTCGTTCTTTCTCAACCCATCCCGTTTTCCCAACTCCGAGCATTGCATATCCTTTCATGCAAAACCTCCTTCTTAACGTTAATTTGTAGATAATGGCTTGTGTAAGATGTAGTCAGTTTAACACAGAAGAAGTACAGTTGTCTTCGTCTGATTGAACAAAATAAAATTTGTAGGTTGATTGATTCGACAAATACTCTGATAATATCTTGACGCCTTGTATTTCGTTATGTGTAAGAAGGTGGCGCCACTGCCCCCCTCATAGCTGAACCGCCCCAGATTGTACTGTCTACAATCTGGGGCGGTTCAAAATCCATGAGAGGGGTGTTTTTCAGAAAGGAAGGCTTTGCCGCAAGGGAACATATTGATGTGGGAAGTTCGGAGATGCAAGAGAGCGCACGATGGAGAAAGAGAGAGATTGTGCGCGAACCCTCTGGCGAAGAACCTTACGGCAAAGCCCGTTGTGTGTATTGTATAGGAATTTTGTCCGAAGGTCAATGTATTTTTAAGAATTTCTTGGCAGACGAAATCCTTCACCTTTTTACGGATGCGGAGTGACATCATTTTTGACATCAATTTATTGATTTTTTCTGATTATTTTTGATGGTTTTTAAAAGGCGAAAGCTGAAATAAAAAACCCCGGAACCCTTGAAAAATCAAGTAATTCCGGGGGTGGTGGGGGAAGGTGGATTCGAACCACCGAAGTCACTGACAACAGATTTACAGTCTGCCCCCTTTGGCCACTCGGGAATTCCCCCATATATATGAAATTTTGTGAAAGGCGGTGGAGCTGGTGGACGGATTCGAACCCCCGACCTGCTGATTACAAATCAGCTGCTCTACCGACTGAGCTACACCAGCAGTTATCAGCGACAATCATCATAACAAAACCGCGGGGATTTGTCAATAGAAAATTTTTTTCATTTTCTTTCGGGGTTTTCAATGAGGCTGCCCCAATCCGGGGCGGAGATGTACAACAGGGAAAGGGGGGCGCATATGCGCTTGGAGGAACTGGCCAGAGAGTATCGGGAGAGCGGGCTCCTCTGCCGCCAGCGGGCGGCGGAGGTGGAGTTGGCTCTGGAGGAGCCCATGACGGAGACGCAGCGGCTGCGCCAGCGGCGGCGGCTGGCCCAGCTGCGGACGATGGCCCGGGATGCCATTGCCATTGCAAACTATTTGAGCCGCTATTATACATAAGGAGATGAGCCGTATGCAGGAAAGACAATTTTATGAGCAGGAATACCAAATCATCCGGCGGTATTTAAAGCTCCTGGGCGCGCCGGAGGGCGGCCTGGGGGAGAGCCTGAGCCGGGCGGTGCAAGAGGAACTGACGCCCCGCCAGCG
>CAZRNK010000387.1:0-2408 GCA_964601435.1 uncultured Oscillospiraceae bacterium
TGCCGCCTCTTTTTGCGATGCAAAAGCATAGCAAAATTGGCCATGTGCCGCTTTCAGCGGCGCGGCCATAAAAGTACAGCGCGTGAGCCGAACTCAGCCCACATGCGCAAAAACTTCATGTGCCCCGGCTTTTGTCCTGTTTCGTGGTGCGCCCAAGGCGCATGAAGTTTTAGGCTGTGCCCTTGCGGGGCGGCCGGCGGCGGGAGCGGTCTAGGGCTTGAAGCGGTAGCCCGCGCCCCAGACTGTCTGAATATGGCGGGGGGCGGCGGGGGTTTTTTCGATTTTCTCCCGCAGGCGGTTGATGTGGACGGCCACGGTGGCGCTGTCCCCCAGGGCGTCGCAGCCCCAGATGCGCTCGTACAATGCCTCCCGGCTGAAGACGATGTCCGCGTTGGACATGAGGAATACCAGAAGCTCATATTCCTTGTTTTTCAGGGAGACCTCCGCCCCGTCCACAAAGACACGCCGGGAATCTGTGCGCACCAGAATGCCGCCCATCTGGATTTGGGCGCAGCCGGCGTCCCCGGTGTTTTTCAGGCGGTCATACTGGGCCAGATTGGCCTTGATTCTGGCCACCAGCACGCTGGGGGAGAAGGGCTTGGTGATATAGTCGTCGGCCCCCATGCCCAGGCCCTTTATCTTGTCGATGTCCTCCTGGCGGGCAGTTACCATCAGAATGGGGATGTCCAGGGTCTCCCGGAGGGTCCGGCACACTGTGAAGCCGTCGATGCCGGGCAGCATTAAATCCAGCAGAATTAAGTCGTAGTGTCCGGTGCGGCCCAGGGCGAGGCCTTCGCCGCCGGTGGGGGCGATGTCCACCTGGAAGCCGCTGAGGACCAGATAGTCCCGCTCAATGGCGGCGATGCTCTCGTCGTCTTCAATGATTAGGATGCGCTTCATGGCGCGCTCCTCCTTTCTGCCAGCGGGATGTCCAGCGCAATCCGCAGCCCGCCGCCCGGCAGGTTTTCCCCACGGATGCGCCCGCCCATGCGCTGGATGCTCTTGGCCGCAATGGCCAGACCCAGTCCGCTGCCCTGGTTGGGGTTGCGGCGGGCGGCGTCGCTCCGGTAAAAGGCGTCGAACAGCTTCGGCAGGGCCTCGGGCGGGACGCCCGGCCCGTCGTCGTCCACATACAGTGTGAGCCGCCCCTCGCCGGCGGCGCCGGAGAGGACAACGTGGCCCAGCTCCTTTTCCTTATACTTGGCGCTGTTGTCCATCAGGTTTGTAAGGATGCTGCGGAAATATGTGGAGTCAGCCTGGATGGGGGCCTCTGCCGGGAGCGGGCCGGCTGAGATAACCAGGCCCCGCCGCCGGTATTCCTCCCCGGAAGCGCGGAGGAAATCCGAAATTTCCGCCACGGCGTCCAGCGGCTCCGGGCAATAGGGATATTCTCCCATGTCCATTTTGGAAAACAGAAACAGCTTGCGCACCATGGTGTCGATTTCCATCGTCTTTTCCCGGATGGTGGCCAGGTAGGCGCTGCGTTTTTCCGGGGTGTCCGCCACGCCGTCTATTAGGCCCTCCACATAGGCCCGGATGGCGGTGAGGGGAGAGCGCAAGTCGTGGGAAATGCTGGCCAGGAGCTCTTTGCGCCCCTCCTCGTCCCGCTGCACCTTTTCCACCGACAGCCGCAGCCGGGCGGCCATCTCATTGAAAGCCTCGCAGAAAGCCTCGCAGACCGGCTGAAACTCGTCCTGGACGTCATAGTCGATGCGGCAAGTCAGGTTGCCGTCGCGGATTTCCCCCACGCCCTCCGCCAGCGTCCGCAGGGGGACGGCGATGTGCTGAAAAACAAAGCGGGTCAGGAAGCGGTTGGTCAGCAGTACCGTGAGTATGACGACAGCGGCCAGCAGGAGCAAAAACACCGCCGCTGCGGCCTTCAGGCTGCGGCTCTCCACTGTGACTACGGGGTTGGAAACCTGTATGTCCCACGCAGTGCCGGCGGCGGTGCGCCGGACACCGTAGAGCTCTGTCTCCCCGTCTGAGACGCTGCCGCCCTCCCCCAGGGCCGCCAGGGCGGCGGTGAGGGAGGCGGAAGGCGGCACCGCCTCTCCAAAGGCCCAGACAGCCTCCCCGCCGCGCCCGATGGTCAAGTACATCTGGTTTTGCATGCACAGGGCTGTGAGCTGCCCTGCCGCAGCTTCCCGGGTGCTGCCGTCGGACGCCGCCAGAAAGTCTGCGGACAAATCCACCAGGGCCTGGCGGGTTTCCGTCGTCTCATGCCGGCTCAGGAGCCGGTAGCCCTCCCCGGGGAGGACGGCGGAGAACAAGAGGAGAAGGCCGGCGGCCAGGGCCAGCAGGGACAAAACTGCCGGGATAACCAGCATCAGCAGGTTGGAGAGGAACAGCCGCTTCTTGATGGTCAATGCAATCATCTCCCAGAGCGTTGTGTACAGGATTCACGGGGG
>CAZRNK010000388.1:0-2403 GCA_964601435.1 uncultured Oscillospiraceae bacterium
CCTTTCTACTCAAAAATATGCACAAAAAATAAAGGGAGAACTAAGCAGGCAAGGCTGGGATTACAAATCTCCCATGACTCAACAGTGAGAATGAAATTCTTCCTGGCTGTACTGGTCATGAGGAATATGAATTCTGATATTTCTTGTTTTGCTGGCCTCCTTTTTGCTTCTCTCTCTGAGTGGTAGTTAACTGTTGATGTAGTGAGATGGAGAGCTTTTCTCATTCCGCAAATTTGATTGCAGACTTCGATTTGTTTTCACCTCCGTTTCTGGGCCTTGATTTTGGCAGACAGGACTTGCGATGCCTGCCATAGTATGCTAACATCGAACCAACGCAAAGAGAGAGGGTGTACCGAATGTTGTATTTCCTGTTTGGAGCGGCAATCCTGCTCCTGTCCATCCTGTTTCGCCTGGCCGCGGTATTCCGGCTGACCATCCCGCTGCTGTACGCACTGGTGGTGCTGACGCTGTTTGCCGACTGGTATTACAGCCATCAGGCGTTGGCCGAGGGCATCTGGTATGTCATACTGGCAGCAGTACTTCTTTCCTGGGTATATTCCTTGGTGCGGAAGATTGCCGCTTTAGTGGAGCAACGCCGGCAGGAGAAGGCGAAAGAGGAAATCCTGATACAGCGTGTGCGCGAGGCCGGCCGCAACGGCGGCACTGTCCGTGTGGATGACCTGCTGCGTTAACCAAGCCCCATCAGCTCGCGCACCAGGCGGTCGCTCATCTTGATGGACCCCACCAGTACCAGCATATTGAAAATCAGTTCCCCAATATAGTTCCAGACAATCGTTGCCGCTGCCATGGTGTCGTCTGCAATGGCAGGCGGGCTCGCTGCAAACTGAGAGAAAATCACACATGCCAAAACAATTACACAGCCCTCCAGACAGATGGCGGCGTAGCTCTTGACAAAGGCCACGCCAATGCTGCTGGAGGGCTGTCCTGCAAAGCTGGCCAGCGGGATGGGTGCGATAGCGGTGGCGATATACAACTTGAAAAAGCGGCTATACACCGTGAGTATCATGACCAGCGACAACACCCAGATGAACAACGAGCCCAGCAGGGTCACCGCCCACAGCGGGATGCTGTCAAAAAAGCCCACGTCCTCTATGATGGCCACCATCTCCTCCGGTAGGGCTGTGTCAGACATGGCCGTGGGGCCGGAGGCATCCATGATGGTGGACACCGCGCCCTGGGCGATGCCAAACAGGGCCATCATCAGCTCCAGGCCGTAGGTGACCGCTGCCTGCGCCAGCGCAAACCGCACAAAGGTTTTCACCGCTACTTCCGGGCGCTTCAGCTCTGTAAAGCTGCCGCAGGTCTTTACCACGCCCGCTACGAAAAACAGCACCAGCAGGGCGTACCCGATAGCCTTAACCGCATCGTGGATATTGAGGATGACGTTCCAAATCCCGCCGCCCTTGAAATTTTCCGGCGAGGTGGAAATGAGTGCCCAGATTTCTGTCAGTTTATCGCTCCATGTGCCGAGGGCTGAGTTTAGGTTGTCTACGATCCAGTTTCCACTTCCGATTGTTCATCACCTCGCTTACTCAAAATTCGTGTTGATATCTGCTTTGAATTTTGCTATACTAATAACGACAAGGAGGTGGCATCTATGCCAAGCATACGTCCTATTTCAGATTTGAGGAATAACGCCAACGAGATTTCAGACTACTGCCGGCAGACCCGAGAGCCGGTATATATCACCCGCAACGGCAGCGGCGACATGGTGGTGGTCAGCATGGAGGAGTATGAGCGGCAGCAGGCCCTGATTGACCTGTACGGCAAATTGGCCGTTGCCGAACAGGAGATCGCCTCCGGAGCAGAGGGTGCGGATTTTGCGGACTTTGCAAAGCGTATGCGGGAGCGTGTCCATGGAAAGCTATAAGGTAAAGATTTATCCGACTGCCCAGCAGGATTTGCTGGAGATTATAGATTACCTGAACACGCTGTCTCCGGAGGCGGCGCTGCACTACTATGATTTGCTGACGGAACAGATTTCAAGCCTGTCACAGATGCCGGAGCGATGCCCGAAACCGAAGGATTTGGCGCTGGCTGCCAAGGGCTACCGCTATCTCATTGTAGAGAACTATCTGGTGTTCTACACCGTGTCCGGTGACACGGTTCAAATTCGCCGTATCCTCTACGGCCGCCGTGACTACCGGCTTTTGCTGTAATGTAGACAATGCTGCGGGAGGGCGCACGAAGCGCCCTCCCGTTTCCTGTATCAGCCCCCGGTGATAAGTGTGAGGATTTCTTTGGTAAACGTAATTACAATGCCGCCGGCCACGGTCAGCATTCCATTGGCGCGCTGGGACGGGTCATGGCTCTTGAGGGACAGGCCAATCTGCAGGACGCCAAAGCCCAGCAGGATGAGGCCAATGGCACGAATGAGGGAAA
>CAZRNK010000389.1:0-1388 GCA_964601435.1 uncultured Oscillospiraceae bacterium
CTTCGCGCCATGGGCCGCGAGGCGGCCGCCATTCATGCCGAAGCTACGGACCACGAGAGCCTAACGTGTGCACGCGCAGAATTTTTATCCAAGTTCGGCCGGCTGGACATTCTTGTAAACGGCGTCGGCGGCAATCAGCCCGCTGCCACCGCCGCCCCGACGGAGAAAACTTTCTTCGATTTGCCGCCCCAGGCCATTTCCGACGTCCTCAATGTGAACTTTATGGGCGGATGCATCCTGCCCAGCCAGATTTTCGGCCGGGATTTATGCATGCAGCCCCAGGGCGGCGTAATTATCAACATCTCTTCGATGAACTACCTCCGGCCGCTGACCAATATCCCCGCCTATTCCGCTGCCAAAGCTGCTGTGAGCAATTTTACCCAGTGGCTGGCTGTGGCCCTGGCACAGCAGTACGGGGAAAAAATCCGGGTAAACGCAATTGCCCCCGGCTTTTTTCTCACGGAGCAAAACCGTTTCCTGCTGACAGATAAGGAGACCGGCGCCCCCACGCCCCGGGCCCAGGCCATTTTAAACCATACGCCTGCGGGGCGGATGGGGCGTCCGGAGGATTTAATCAGTACCCTGGTCTGGCTCTGCGCCGATGAATCCTCCTTTGTCAACGGCATTGTCGTGCCGGTGGACGGCGGCTTCTCCGCCTTCAGCGGCGTGTAGATACCCGTGTGAAAATCACCTAAATACATAATGAGGGGGAAAAAACATGGCGATTCAGTGCAAGCAAAACTGCCAGTGGTCCCTGGTGGTACCCACCAGCATGGGCGTCCGCATCACGCCCGCCGACCGCCAGAGCGTCCACACAAGCAAGCTGTTTACCATGCAGGCCACCAGCGCGGAGAGCAACGTGGCCAGCATCCCGGCCAGCCTCGGCCTGCCGGTAAAGGTGCTCACCGCCTTTGTCAAGGATAATCCCATTTCCCGGTTCATCCAAAGTGATTTGCGCAGCCGCGGAATTGCCTATGAGGGACCTGAAATTGACGCCGGGGGGCCCTGGGGATACCGCCACCAGTTCAACATTGCAGACAGCGGCTACGGCCCCCGGGGCCCCCGGGTCACCAACGACCGGGCCGGGGAGGTGGGCTGCATGCTGCGCCTCGACGACTTTGACATTCCCCGGATTTTTGGTGCGGAGGGCGCCGCCACCGTCCACCTCTCGGGTCTCATTGCCGCCCTCTCTCCGGAGACCGGCGCCTTTTGCCTAGAAATCGCCCGGGCCGCCAAGAAATACGGCTCTGTAATCTCTTTTGACCTCAATTACCGAGCCTCCTTCTGGAAAGACAGAGAGGACTCCCTGCGGGACATTTTCTCCCAGATTGCCGCCCTCTCGGATATTCTCATCGGCAACGAGGAAGATTTCCAGCTGGCCCTGGGTA
>CAZRNK010000389.1:1398-2397 GCA_964601435.1 uncultured Oscillospiraceae bacterium
CGGCCCAGAGGCCGGCGGCAAGGACCTCTCTGCCATATGCCAGGGCTTTCAGGAGATGATTGGACGCGTCCGCACCGCTTATCCCAATGCCTCTGCCTTTGCCACAACGCTGCGCCAGGTACTCAGTGCCAACCGTCATCTCTGGGGTGCGCTGCTGCTGTCCGGGGACGAGTGGCAGATTGTGGAGCCCCGGGAAATCGAGGTCTATGACCGCATCGGCGGCGGGGATGGCTTTGTGGGCGGCCTGCTCTACGCTCTGCTCCAGGGTTGGGATGCGGAGAAATGGGTGCGCTTCGGCTGGGCCACCGGCGCACTGGCCGCTTCTGTGGCCACAGACTATGCCCTGCCCCTGGACGAGGAACAGGTCTGGAGCATCTATGCCGGCAATGCCCGGGTCAAACGATAAAGGAGGAATTGCCTATGCATCCTTTTATGGACAAAGATTTTCTGCTGCACTCGGAAACGGCCAAAAAGCTGTATCACCTCTATGCGGAAAATATGCCGATTTACGACTACCACTGCCACATCAATCCGGAGGAAATTCTCCGCAATGTCTCTTTTGACAACCTCACCCAACTCTGGCTGGGGGGAGACCACTACAAATGGCGGGCTATGCGCGCCTACGGGATTGAAGAGGCGCGCTGCACCGGCGATGCGGACGATTATTCCAAGTTTGCCGCCTTTGTAGAAACGCTGTCCGCTGCGCCGGGCAACCCCCTCTACCATTGGGCACACCTGGAATTGCAGCGCTATTTTGGCGTCTATGACGTACTCTGCCCAGCCAATACGCAAAAAATTTGGGACGCCACCCGGGCCCAGCTCGGGGAAAACGGTCTCCGCTGCCGGGATTTCATCGCCCGCTCCAATGTAAAAGTCATCTGCACTACTGACGACCCCGCGGACTCCCTGGAAACCCACCGGAAGCTGAAAGCAGAAAACCTCCCCTTCCGGGTATTGCCTGCCTTTCGGCCGGACCGGGCCCTGGAGCTGACAAAGCCG
>CAZRNK010000390.1:0-2395 GCA_964601435.1 uncultured Oscillospiraceae bacterium
ATTCCAAAGGGGACCCGGCATTTTCAGCCGGGTCCCCTTTGGTCTGTTCTTTTGGTTCCTTTTCTTGCAGAAGCAAGAAAAGGAACGCCTTCGTCCCGCCCTCAGGCGGAAAAACTTCTTTTGAATCCTTTTCTTGTTGAGCGCCAAGAAAAGTGCTGTTCCCGCTCTGTCAGCCTGCCCGATGGGTTTCAATCAGGGCAATGGGGCCGCCGAGCCAGTTGTCCATGTCCAGTCGGGGCATGCATTTCAGGCAGGACGCATCCCCCCGGGTGATGGCGGCGATGCCGGTATCCGTAGAGACTGTGATGACATAGCCCGCCTGGGCCAGCAGCGCCTCGCTCCGGGCGTCATAGCGCCCATAGGGGTAGGTAAAGACCAGGCCGGCGTAGCCCAGCTCGGTGCGCATAGTGGTGCGCATGGTTTCACAATCGCCCAAAAGCATCTGGGCATATTCCTCTTCTGTTTCCCCGGGCTTGATTAGGACGCCTACCCGGTCGGGCGTGCCGTCCTTGTCATAGGCATGGAGGCTGTAGCTGTGGGACTGAATGCGCACCAGGCCGGAGGAGACCATCTCCCGGGCCTGCGCCCAACTGAAGTGGGGATAAATGGTTTTGCCCGTATCCGGGTTTTTGTCCAGGCCCACAGACCAGCCGATGACGGAAATTTCAAGCTTAATGCCCAGCTCCCGGGCGACGGGGTAGGCGTACAGGTAGTTGCTGAGATAGCCGTCGTCAAAGGTGACGACCACCGGCTTTTCCGGCAGCTCCCCTGTCCCCTGGACATAGGCGTAAATCTCCTCCAGGAATACCGTCTCATAGCCGGCGGCCAGCAGCTCCTCCATGTCAGCGCGGAAGCGCTCCGGGGTCAGCACACCGTCGGGCTCCAGATGGTGATACATCAGGATGGGGACAGATACCGGCAGCTCTATGGGCGGCAGCAGCTCTTTGTATTGGCACAGCCGGTGGAGCAGGGTGGCCGCCTCCGCCCGGGAGAGGTTGCGCTGGGGATGGAAATAACCGTCCCCATAGCCAACCAGCATACCCACGGCATAGGCCTTGCCCACCGCATCCCGGTAGGCGCCGTCAATATCGGCGGCGTCGGTAATATCCGCCAGGTAGCGCTCTGCGTCCGGGACATCCACATCGGCACAGACGGCGTTCATGGAGACTTTCGCGGCCAGCTGGCGGGTGATGGGGGTATCAAAGCCCGCTTCCCCCAGCTCGCCCTCCTCCAGCCATCCCCGGGAGAAGGCTTCTGCCATAATACCAGATGCCCAGTGTTCCCCCTCTGAAGCGGAAACCTCCAGGCCCGCAATCCGGGCCGAGACAGTGACGAACTCCGCCACGGTGATGTTGTCATCCGGCCGGAAACTGCCGTCGCCGTCGCCAATCAGGTATCCAGCGTCCACCATGGCCTTGGCATAGGGGTAGCCCCAGTGGTCCTCGGCCAAATCTGAGAAAGCAGCGGCGTGGACGCTGAAGCCCAGTGTAAGGCAGGCCGCCAGCAGCAGTGTTATGATGCGTTTGCGCATAAAACCGTTTTTTCCAGCGGCTTACAGGCCCAGCATGGACTCAAAGGCGGCCATGGGCTGGACGCCCACCCGCTTGTCGATGAGTTCCCCGTCCCGGAAGAGCAGCACTGTGGGGATGCTCATAATTCCAAACCGCTGGGCCAGGCCCGGCTCCTGGTCCACATTCACCTTGGCCACCTTGACCTGGCCGGCATATTTCTCTGCCAGCGCGTCGATGGTGGGGGCGAGCATTTTGCAGGGGCCGCACCAGTCGGCCCAGAAGTCCACCAGGGTCACGCCCTGGGCAATAATGGCGTCAAAATCCTGTTCTTTTACGTGCAGTACAGACATGGTGTTTTCCTCCAATTTCTCTTCCCGGCCCCGTGGCGAAAATTTGCCGGGGCCGGCTTTTTTGTATGTGTGTTTTCCTTATTTTGTCTTGCCGGCACACCAGGCTGCGGCGGACAGCGCCGCAACAGTGCCCTCTCCGGTGGCCTTGGTAATCTGATAGGGGGCGCCGGTGCAGTCCCCGCAGGCAAAGACCCCCGGCAGGCTGGTGGCCATGGCCGCATCCACCCGGATATGGCCGTTTTCCATCTCCAGGCCCGGCAGCAAGTCCGCCGCCGCTATGCCGCTGCGGAGAATGAAAACCGCGTCCACCGCCATGGTTTCGTCCGGCGTGACGAGGGCCTCCACTTTGTCGCTGCCCTGGATGGAATAGGGCTGCTTTTTGTCAAAATAAGCCACCTTGCAGCCAATATTCCGGAGAAAATCCGCTTCCTCCGGCGCCTCGGCGCACAGCCCGATGACGGCCACAGCTTTGTCCCGGTAGAGCATGCCGTCGCAGGTGACGCAGTAAGCTCACGCCCCGCCCCAGGAATTCCT
>CAZRNK010000391.1:0-2388 GCA_964601435.1 uncultured Oscillospiraceae bacterium
GCATCGGCAAAAAGGTCGGCATGACGCAGATCTTCGATGAAGCGGGCAAGGTCGTTCCGGTGACCGTCATTGAGGCGGGCCCCTGCACAGTGGTCCAGAAGAAGACCGCTGAGAAGGAAGGCTATGCCGCAGTGCAGCTGGGCTATGAGGACGTTGCCGAGCGCAAGCTCACCAAGCCCGAGAAGGGCCACCTGGACAAGGCGGGTGTGAGCCCCAAGAAGTATTTGAAAGAGTTCCGTCTGGACGACTGCGACAGCCTGAACGTGGGCGACGTGCTCCGGGCGGATGTATTCGCCGAAGGGGACAAGGTGGATGTCACCGGCATCTCCAAGGGCAAGGGCTACGCCGGCGTTGTGAAGCGCTGGGGCGCCCAGCGCACGCCCACCAGCCATGGCGGCGGCCCTGTGCACCGCCACGCCGGCTCCATGGGCTCCGGCACCGACCCCAGCCGCATCTTCCCCGGGAAGATTGGTGCGGGCCACATGGGCGCCGAGCAGGTCACGGTCCAGAATCTGGACATCGTGAAGGTGGACGCTGAACTGAATATGATTGTTGTCCGGGGCGCCATTCCCGGCCCCAAGGGCGGCATTATCTATCTGAAGAGCACTGTGAAGAAGCAGCCTGAGAAGAAGGGCGAGGCCGGCGTCAGCACCAACCCGCAGAAGGCTTCCGGCCGTAACCCGCAGAAGGCTTCTGCCAGAGGCTAAGGAAAGGAGAGCGTGAGTTATGCCTAAAGCAAATGTGTACGATATGACCGGCAAGCAGGTCGGCGAGGTTGAGCTCTCCGAGGCCGTTTTCGGTGTTGAGCCGAACAAGTCCGTTCTGCATGACGCGGTGAAAAACCACCTGGCCAACTGCCGCCAGGGGACCCAGAGCGCCCTGACCAAGGGTGAAGTCAGCTACTCCACCCGGAAGCCCTGGCGCCAGAAGGGCACAGGCCGCGCCCGGGCCGGCTACACCGGCTCCCCCGTGTGGCGCCACGGCGGCGTCGCCTTCGCCCCCAAGCCCCGGGACTACAGCTACCGCCTGAACAAGAAGGTGCGGCGGCTGGCCCTGAAGAGTGCCCTGAGCGCCAAGGCGGCCGAGGGCAGCATCATTGTCATCGACGGCCTGAAGATGGACGAGATTAAGACCAAGGCTTTCAAAGAGTTCCTGGACAACATCCATGTGAGCGGCAAGGCCCTGGTTGTCACCGAGAACGTGGACGAGAAAGTGGTCAAGAGCGCCCGGAACATCCCCGGCATCACCACCACCATCGCCACCATTCTCAGCCCCTACACCGTTTTGAATAACCGCGCCCTGGTGGTTGACAAGGCTGCCCTGGCGAAAATCGAGGAGGTGTTCGCGTAATGAAATCCGCTTACGATATCATTATCCGCCCCATCATCACCGAGCAGTCCATGGAGGATTTGGACATCAAGAAGTATGTCTTTGAGGTGGCCCGCGATGCCAACAAGATTGAAATCCGCAAGGCTGTGGAGGAGATTTTCGGCGTCAAGGTGATTCAGGTGAACACCGTGAACGTAGCGGGGAAAGAAAAGCGTGTGGGCGCCTATCCCAAGGGCCGCTCCGCTTCCTGGAAGAAGGCCGTTGTCAAGCTGAGCGCCGATTCCAAGAACATCGAGATTTTCGAGGGCATGGCGTAAGGAGGAAGAGAAGAAATGTCGATTAAAACCTACAGACCTACAACGCCGGCCCGCCGGCACATGACGGTCTCCGGCTTTGACGGGATTGACAAGCACGCCCGGCCGGAAAAGAGCCTCACCCAGGTTCTCGTGAAGCATGCCGGCCGCAACAGCTATGGCCGCATCACCGTCCGCCACCAGGGCGGCGGCAACCGGAGAAAATACCGGGTCATCGACTTCAAGCGCAACAAGCTGGATGTGCCCGGCACTGTGCTCCGCCTGGAGTATGACCCCAACCGCAGCGCCAACATTGCGCTCGTTGAGTACGCCGACGGGGAGCGCCGCTACATTCTGGCCCCTGTGGGCCTGAACGCCGGCGACAGCGTCATTGCCTCCGCCGCGGCGGACATCAAGCCCGGCAACGCCCTGCCGGTTGCCAACATCCCCGTGGGTACTGTGATTCACAACATCGAGCTCTACCCCGGCAAGGGCGCCCAGCTGGTGCGCTCCGCCGGTGTGGCGGCCCAGCTCATGGCCAAGGAGGGCAACATGGCCCAGGTCCGCCTCCCCTCCGGCGAGTATCGGAAGGTGCGCCTGGAGTGCATGGCCACCATCGGCCAGGTGGGCAATGTGGACCACGCCAACATCGCCATCGGCAAGGCCGGCCGCAAGCGCCACATGGGCTGGCGGCCCACCGTCCGCGGCAGCGTCATGAACCCGGTTGACCACCCCCACGGCGGCGGCGAGGGCAAGAGCCCCATCG
>CAZRNK010000392.1:0-2379 GCA_964601435.1 uncultured Oscillospiraceae bacterium
TTCTCTCATGCCAGAGTTTTGCAAACCAAACTGCGAAAAAATGTTGACACTACCGTCTGGTATGAAAGTCGTTGTATATGCCATTTGCAAGAATGAGGAGCAGTTTGTAGACAGATGGGTGGACTCCATGTCGGAGGCAGACGGAATCTATGTGCTGGACACCGGCTCTACAGATGATACTGTGAATCGTCTCCGGGCCCGGGGCGTCCATGTGACGGAGGAAAAAATTCAGCCCTGGCGCTTTGACACGGCCCGGAACCGCTCCCTGGAGCTGGTGCCGGAGGATGCGGACATCTGCGTCTGTACGGACCTGGACGAGGTGTTCCACCCCGGCTGGCGGGCGGCCCTGGAGCGGGCCTGGCAGCCCGGTACGGGCCAGGCTGCCTACCGGTACACCTGGAACTTCCTGGAGAACGGCGCGGAAGGCGTTGTGTTTTGGGCAGAGAAAATCCACGCCCGCCATGGCTATCAATGGTGGCCCTATCCTTAACACAGTTAGTATAGAAGGAGAGAAAATCCACGCCCGCCATGGCTATCAATGGAGCCACCCCGTCCATGAGGTCCTGGCCTGGGCGGGGGAGGGGCAGCCGGGGCCAAAAATTTATGCCGAGGGCATCCAGCTTGACCACCGGGCAGACCCCACCAAGTCCCGGGGACAGTATCTGCCCCTGCTGGAGCTCTCGGTGCAGGAGGCGCCGGAGGACGACCGGAATATGCACTATCTGGGCCGGGAATATATGTTCTATGGCCGCTGGCGGGAGTGCGAGGTGACGCTTCTCTATCATCTGCAGATGCCCACCGCTACCTGGGCAGACGAGCGGTGCGCCTCCATGCGCTACATCGCCCTGGCCCAGGAGCAGCAGGGGAAGGCATCGGCTGAGCAATGGTACATCCGGGCCGTGGGGGAGGCGCCCTGGCTCCGGGAGCCCTGGCTGGATTATGCCAAGTTCTTATACCGGCGCCGGGACTGGGCGGGGGTGTATTTTCTCACAGGCCGGGCCCTGGCCATCGCTGAGCGGCCCAGGACGTATATCATTGCGGCGGACAGCTGGGACTCCATGCCCCACGACCTGCGGGCCCTGGCCTGCTGGCACCTGGGGCTTACCGAGGAAGCGGTGGCCCAGGGGGAGGCCGCCCTGTCCCTGGCCCAGAAGGAGGAAGTAGCGCGCCTTCAGGAAAACCTGGCCTGGTACCGGGGGGAGCGCGCATAGCACGTCCGAAGCCGGATATATACTGGCGGTGGGAAAGGGAAAAAGGGAAAAGGCCAGGGGGCGGCCATTGCCGCCCCCTGGCCAGTTTCAATTCACATCAGCTTTGTTCCTGCTGCGCCCACTGGCGCAGCGCGGCGGCATAGTTTCCGTCAATGGCCAGAGCGGCCCCTGACTCCGTATCCTCAAATGAAACGGTTGCCGGGTAAGAGTGGGCCAGCATGAAGTCGGCATACGCCTCTGCTGTCAGGCCGAAATCATTCCCGGCGCCATAGCCGTCGTCCAGGAGCTGCTGCCGGAAGGCCTCGCCTCCGGTCTCCAGCACAGTCTCTTCTGTGTGCCAGTAGCGCTGGTCCTCGCCAAGGTCATAGGTCTCGCCGTCGGCTGTATATCCCTGGGTTTCCTGGGGGCCCAGCACCCCGGTGATGGCTTCGGAGAGCTCCCGGAGGTCTGTGTCATCCTCCGCTGTAATGCGGATGCTGCTCAGAATGGCCGCTTCTGCCCCTTCAGCGGGATAGAACCCATAGTCAATGGTGACGGTGTGCCCGTAAAAATCCGCACCCGAGACGAGAACGTGACTGATTCCGCTGCCGTCCCCCTCGGTGGTTACCGTCCCGCCGGAGAGCTGTCCGGCAAAGCCGGTGAAAGGTACGCCCCATTCGCCGGGCCCCACCTGCGCTGCCGTGTCCAGGGAATAACTGACATTTTCCTCTGCGTTTTCCTCACAGCCGGAGGCCGCCAGGAGCATAATCAATACAGAGAGGAAAACAGCCAACCTTCTCATTTATAGAACCTCCTTCTGTTGTCTTTGCATGGCCAGCTGCGGTGTTTCCGTCTTTCGTTGATACCTACTATATAAAATACAAGGAAATATGTCAATATATGCTATGTATTTTTGGAATTTGCATTGTAAAATTGTATGATTATACAAGAGTTTGAAGAAATAATTGTATAAGTTATTCATATAATTTTCATTTATGCTGTAGGACAGGCCTAGATGGAGCGCCGCATGGGGAGAAAATGCAGTCAGGGCGGGGGCGGAAGCGGGGCCCGCCCTTGTGGGGATTGAGATGTGCCCGGTTTGACTTTTCCCCGCCCATACAATATAATAACTGTGACAGATTCCATCCGACTTTTTGTTTGGGGAGAGGAACCATGACGCAGAAAAAGA
>CAZRNK010000393.1:0-2357 GCA_964601435.1 uncultured Oscillospiraceae bacterium
GCATCAAAGATGACGTCCCCATGGACGGAGATAGTACCGGCGTCGGGCTTCTCCAAGAAATTCAGGCAGCGGAGCAGGGTAGTCTTCCCGCTGCCGGAGGAGCCGATGATGGCCAGGGCCTGCCCCTGCTTCAGAGAGAAACTAATGTCCTCCAGAACCCGAGTGGCGCCAAAGTGCTTTTCAATGTGCTGTACGTCCAATATTGCCATATGCGTCTCTCCTTCCCCCTGCCGTCACTGGAAGAACGCCAGGCGCTTCTCCAGCTTGCCCAGGAGCAGCGTGACCACGCCGCTGAAAACCAGATAATATACCGCCGTGAAAAACAGCGGCCAGGTGAGCCCGGCAATGCCGGAATTGCCCTTCATAAAGGACTCTCCCATCCAGATGACTTCCTGGAGGGCGATGACCCGGGCCAGAGAGGTATCTTTTACCAGGGTAATAACCTCATTGGACATAGGCGGCACAATGCGCTTAATCATCTGGAGCAGGGTCACATGGCGGAAAATCTGTCCCTTCGTCATGCCCAACACCAGGCCCGCCTCCTGCTGCCCCCTGGGTACACCCTGGATGCCACCCCGGTAAATTTCCGAGAAATAGCAGGCGTAGTTGATGATGAAGGCCACGCATACGGCGAGCATCCGCCCGCTTTCCCCGCTGGGCCAGCTGAACCAATTCTGAATGCCCGGCACATAAAACAGAGCAATAATCTGCAGCACCAGGGGCGTCCCCCGGATAATCCATACCACTGTGCGGGAGAGCCAGCGCAGGGGTAAAAAGCGGCTCATGGAGCCAAAGGAGATGACAAGCCCCAGGGGCAGAGCGCCAATCAGGGTGATAAAGAAAAGCTGCAAGGTTTTCAAAAAACCGCTGTTCAGGGCAGAGAGTACGGTGCGGAATACATCTGAGGTGAAAAAGTCAACCATGTTTCTTTCTCTCCAAATCCGTGGAATGGGAATAAGCCGCCCAAAGGCAGAGAGTTGTCAAAACCCTCTGCCTTCAGGCGCTGTACATATCTCAAATCAGGTTCAGTCCAGAATCACAGACTCCTGGAGCCCATAGGTGGTGGCAACTTCCAGTACGGTGCCGTCGGCCACTTTCTCGGCCCAGAAGCTGTTGAACGTCTCCACCAGGTCGGATCCGGAACGGAAGCCCACACCATACTCCTCAGAGGGCAGTCCCTGAGCCTCGTTGAGATTCAGGGTATAGGTAAGGTTCTCATAGCTGGTACCCTCGCCAATCATGGCGCCGGCCATAAGCAAGTCGATGACGGCAGCGTCAGAAGTACCGGCGGCCACTTCCATCAGGGTGTTGGCCTGGGACTGCACCGGGACAGTGGTGGCCCCCAGGGCCACGGCGGCCTCCTCGCCGGCGGATCCGGACTCAACAGCAACGTTCAGCCCCTCCAGGGAGGTGAGGTTTTCAAACTCGCCGGCCCGGTCTGCCGGGACCACCAGCACCTGGGCATTGAGGCAATAGGGCTCAGAGGTACCCATCGCAGCCAGAACCTCATCTGTCAGGGTCATCCCGTTCCAGACTACATCGATGGCCCGGGAGTTGAGCTCCTCTACCTTGTAGTCCCAGGTAATCTCTACAAACTCCACATCCACACCCAGGCTCTCGGCAAAGAGCTTGGCCATGTCCGCGTCAAAGCCAATCCATTCATCGCTGCCCTCGGCCTTGTAATCCATGGGCTCGAAGTATGTAATGCCAACTACCAGCGTGCCCTTCTCCTGGACATAGGCCAAATCGCTGTCTGTCTCGCCGCCCTCTGCAGGGGCCTCCGTCTCCGTCTCTGCGGGCGCTTCTGTGGCCGCAGGCGCCTCGGTGGCCGGGGCCTGGGTCGCTGTGGACACGTCGCTGGGGGAGCTGTCATCCCCGGAGCTGGAGCAGGCACTCAGTCCCACGCACAGCACCAGGGCCAGAATCAGGGATAAAATCCGAATGGAACGTTTCATCTTGATTTCCTCCAAAATGTTTTCACGGTTTTTCTTTGCGTAGAAATGCGGCGCAGCGCACTGCACCGCATTCAACGGATAACATTATATCACATTAGTTTGATAAAGCAAGAAAATTTTTATCAGCCCTGCTTTTTTCTCCATTTTAGCAGAAAAACCGGGCTAAATCCCCTCCATTCTGGCAGAAACAGAAAAGCATTTTTATCCGCTAAAACCAATTGTGGATAGACAAAGCCCCGGTCAGCGACCGGGGCCTAGCTTGTCAAAAAAGCCTCTCAGAGTTCCACCGCCCGCAGGCGGCGGAAGGGTAAGCCGCTGACCAGGTTCCCTCCTCGCGGCATAGCCGCTGCGGCCTACGCTAAAAATGTGCCACCGGCACATTTTCTTTACGCTGCGGCCTCG
>CAZRNK010000394.1:0-2346 GCA_964601435.1 uncultured Oscillospiraceae bacterium
GGTGTACTGTCATACGTCGGGCTTTTTCATGCGCGCATAGAAAATGTTTTCTTCGCCTATTGACAAATGGCCTTTTTAGATGTACCATAACTCTGTTATATAACACTGCTATAAGGAGACTGCTCCAATGGAAGAGGCAACTGCTACTACCCTAGAAAAAATTCAGGAGGCAGCCACAGTGGAGTTTTTGGACAAGGGGTTCCTGGGGGCGTCCTTGCGGCAGATCGTGAAGAACGCCGGGGTGACCACCGGGGCCTTCTACGGATACTTTTCCAGCAAGGAGGCGTTGTTCGCCTCCATTGTAGAGCCCCACGCCGCCGCCCTTATGGGGCGGTTCATGAAAGCTCAGACTACCTTTGCCGAGCGGTCGGAGGAGGAACAGGAAAGCAGCATGGGCGAGGAGTCCGGTCAGTATGTCCGCTGGATGGTGGATTACATCTGTCAGAATCGGGAACCGGTCAAGCTGCTCCTCTGCCGGGCAGAGGGGACGGCCTACGAGAATTTTATCCACAATATGGTGGAAGTCGAGGTGGACTATACCCTCCGATACATGGGTGTCCTCCGACACTTGGGCCGGGACGTCCCGGAGCTGAGCCGCTCCCTGTGCCACATTATCGCCAGCGGTATGTTCAACGGCCTGTTTGAGATCGTGATCCACGACATGCCCAAGGAACAGGCCGTGCAGGATGTGGAACAGTTCCGGAGCTTCTACACCGGCGGATGGTTGAAATTGATGGGGGGATAACCCCTGTCTTTTTGAGATTGAGTTAGCGAAAGCTAACCTAAAAGGAGGTTTTTCCATGAAGCAGAAGAAAAAGAGCGATGTGGCGGCCCTGCTGGACTATGCAGGCAGTCACAAGGGCCTGACCTTTCTGGGCCTGACCCTGTCGGCGGTATCCATGGTGCTGAGCATGGCACCATACATCTGCATCTGGCTGGTGGCCCGGGATCTGATCGCGGTGGCACCGGACTGGACGGAGGCTCAGAATGTCACCCACTATGGCTGGCTGGCCTTTGCCTTTGCGGTAGCAGGTATTGTCCTGTACTTTCTGGGACTGATGTGTACCCATTTGGCGGCTTTCCGCACAGCGGCAAACATCCGCAAGCGGGGTGTGGCCCATGTGATGCACGCTCCCCTGGGCTATTTTGATGCCAACGCCTCCGGACTCATTCGGAACCGACTGGACGCGGCGGCGGCCGACACTGAGACCCTGCTGGCCCACAACCTGGCCGACATCGTGGGGACCATTACCCTTTTTCTTGCCATGCTGGTGCTGATGCTGGCCTTTGATTGGCGGATGGGCTGCGCCTGCCTGTTGGCGGCGGTGATCTCGGTGGTGGCCATGTTTTCCATGATGGGCGGCAAGAACGCGGCATTTATGGCGGAATATCAGGCGGCCCTGGACCGGATCAACAAGGCAGGGACGGAGTATGTCCGGGGAATCCCGGTGGTGAAGATCTTCCAGCAGACGGTCTACTCCTTCAAGGCATTTCAGGAGGCTGTTGAAGATTACAGCCGCATGGCCGGGTATTACAACACAGATGTGTGCAGCAAGCCCCAGTCTATCAACCTGACTTTTACCGAGGGAGCCTTTGTGTTCCTGGTGCCCGTGGCGGTGTTCCTAGCCCCCGGCGCCCTAGCGGCTGGGAACTTTGCCGGGTTTGTCACTGACTTTGCCTTCTACGCGGTGTTCTCCGCCATCATCTCCACCGCCCTGGCCCGGATCATGTTCGCGGCCTCTGGCATGATGCTGGCCAGCGCCGCACTGGGCCGCATCAATCAAGTCATGGACGCTCCCACCCTGGAAACGCCGGCGCAGCCCAAGACGCCCCAAGGCAGCCGGGTAGAATTCCAGGATGTGAGCTTCACCTATGACGGGGCGGAGGCCCCAGCCCTGGCCCACGTGTCCTTCACGGCGGAGCCGGGGCAGACGGTGGCCCTGGTGGGTCCCTCCGGCGGCGGCAAGACCACCGCTGCCAGCCTGATCCCCCGGTTCTGGGACGCCTCCTCCGGCGCAGTAAAAGTGGGCGGCGTGGATGTGCGGGAGATGGACCCCCATGTGCTTATGGACCGGATCGCCTTTGTATTCCAGAACAGCCGTCTGTTCAAGGCTTCCATCCTGGAAAATGTCCGGGCCGCCCGGCCGGAGGCCACCCGGGAAGAGGTGCACGCCGCCCTCATGGCAGCCCAGTGCGAGGACATTCTGGAAAAGCTGCCCCAGGGCATGGATACCCAGTTGGGGACGGAAGGCACCTACCTCTCCGGCGGGGAGCAGCAACGCATCGCGCTGGCCCGGGCCATCTTGAAGGATGCCCCCATCGTGGTGCTGGATGAGGCAACAGCCT
>CAZRNK010000395.1:0-2342 GCA_964601435.1 uncultured Oscillospiraceae bacterium
ACCGCACAATTTTATGGCGGCACATGGCGGTCTTTCCGCACATCGGGCAGGTCAGCCGGCGCCGGGTCAGGGTGTGGTACCCCTTCACATAGGCCCCCATGGTGGGGACAAAGAGGGCCTTGCAGTGGGGACACTCATAATACCCCGCCTTTACCTCCAGCACTGCCGCCGCCCCCACGCCGGCCGCCCCCACAGCCAGGGCCAGAAGAATCACCCAAATCCGCGCTGCCGCCGGCAGCGGCAGGAGCGCCGCCAGGCTCACAAGGGCGCAGACGGCAATCACGGTAATGACGCCGCAAATCACCGAAAGGGCCATATTCTTTTTATTTTCCGCATTTTCTTTCAACAAATCCATCATATTTTCCTCCGCTCGCTTTTGATAATTCCCCTCGGACACCCGTTCACCCGAGAGCAAATCATTGACCGTAATGCCCAGGGCCGCACACAGCGGCAGCATCAGGGACACCTCTGGCAGCCCCTTGCCGCACTCCCACTTGGACACGGTCTTGTCGCTGATAGACAGGGCGTCCGCCAGCTGCCGCTGGGTCAGGCCCTGGGCTTTTCTCGTCTCGGCTATGAACCGGCCGGTTTTTGCCTGATCCAATTCCCAAGCCTCCTTTCAGCCCATATTGTAGCGGATGGGGCGAAAAAAGCCACCCACGGAGCGTAGAGTTGCCCCATATCTGTGCTCCGGCGGCCTTTGTTTTCCCCCCTACACGGGTCAGTATACGCCCGCGCCGCCCACTTGAAAAGGGGAAAATGGCCGCCCTTTGACAAGCGGACGGTTTTCTGCTATACTAACTTCGTATATTTCTGCACAAAAGTATGCATAGCCTGTGTTGTACTGCCGCCGGGTGCGCCCGGCGCAGGAAAGGGGACAACTCATGACGAAACGATTTTTCACCCTGCTGCTGACGGCGGTGTTGGCGCTGAGCCTGTGGCCTGCCGCTTCGGCCGCGGAGGACGAGGCCGGCAGCCTTACCTTCATCCCGGACTCAGATTTGCTCTTCCAGCTGGCTGTGTCCAATGACATCTCCGACGCCACCGCTGTGCTGGTGGCTGAGGACACGCCCCGGTACGGGGACACCCTGACGCTCACCCTGGCGGGAGACTCCATCTCCAACGCCCTGGCAGACGGCGCCCTCACCTATCAGTGGCAGCGCGCCTCCAGCGGCGACGCCAATGCCGACTGGCAGAATATCTCCGGCGCCGTGAGCGCCCGGTACATTCTCTCCCAGGATGACATCGGCTGCTACATCCGCGCTGTACTCACCGCCACCGGGGACTACAGCGGCACCGTGGTCAGCGGCCACATCGGCCCGGTGTCCAAGCTGGCCTACTCCGGAAATGCGCCTGTGGCCTCGGAGTGCGCCTCCCCCACGGACTTGACCATTACCGCCAGCATTGAAGAGGGGCAGGAGTATGTCGCCGTCCCCTATGGCGACGGCAGCGCTCCGGCTGCGCCCACTGACGCACAGTGGGCCGATGCCCATCTGGCCGCCTCCACCGGCTGGCTCCGCTTCCGCTCCCTGACGGCCGGAACCCGGTACGCCCTGTGGACCCGCTTCCCCGGCTCGGCCATCATGGAGGCCAGCGAGGCGGTGTACACAGTCTTTACCACCACCGGCACGCCCCCGGAAGACCCGGAGGCGTGGGTCAACCCCTTTACAGATGTGTCCACGGACGACTGGTTTTATGATTCGGTGGCCTATGTCTGCCAGAACAACCTGTTCCAGGGCATGAGCGACACGGAGTTCGGCCCCGGGGAGACCTCCACCCGGGCCATGGTGGTCACCGTCCTGTGGCGGCTGGAGGGCTCTCCCTCCTATGAAAACGCCCCGGCGGCCTTCTCGGACGTGGAAACCGGCCAGTGGTACTCCGACGCGGTGGCCTGGGCCGTGGAGAACGACATCGTAGTGGGCTATGATGACAACACCTTCAAGCCCTTCGCCGCCATCACCCGGGAACAACTGGCCACCATTCTGTACCGGTATGCTGACTATTCCGGCGTTTCCACCGCCACCAGCGATGATTTGGGCAGCTATACGGACGCCTCCACCATTCAGTCCTACGCCCGGGATGCCGTGGCCTGGGCTGTGGGCAGCGGGATTATCTCCGGCATGACGGAGAGCACCCTGGAGCCCGGCGGCAGCGCCATCCGCGCCCAGCTGGCCACCATGCTCTACCGTTTTCTGAATCTGGAATAAAATTATTTTGCCCCGGTGCAAGCACATGCACCGGGGCAAATTTTTTCGTTTTGTTTTTCCGCCCATGGGCGGGACGGGGAAAGTTGTTACTTTTCTTTCATCAGCGAAAGAAAAGTAACCAAAAGAAACGCCGCC
>CAZRNK010000396.1:0-2329 GCA_964601435.1 uncultured Oscillospiraceae bacterium
ATTGGACGCGAAGCCCTGGCCGGTAAACTGCGTCCCCACAAAAGAAGTATTGCGCACCGCACCTGTCCGCTCCAAATCCTCCTCCGGGATTTCCTCCACAAACCGGGAGGGGCGGTTGGCGCTGGTCCGGCCGAAGAGCATCCGCTGCCGGGCGCAGCAGAGATACAGCTTTTCCCGTGCCCGGGTAAGGGCTACATAGCACAGGCGGCGCTCCTCCTCCATTTCCTCCTGCTCTCCGATGGCCCGGAGGCCCGGGAACATCCCCTCCTCCATGCCCACCAGGAACACGGTGGGAAACTCCAGCCCTTTGGCCGCGTGCATGGTCATCAGGGTGACGCAGTCGCTGTCCCTGTCATAGTTGTCCAAATCTGTATACAGGGCCACCTCATCGAGAAAACCCGCCAGGCCCGTCTCTCCGGAATCGTGCATATAAGAGAGGATGTTGGTCTTCAGCTCCCAGACGTTCTCAATCCGGGCCAAATTTTCATCGCTGTTTTTCGCCTCCAGAGCCCGGACATATCCAGTCTGCTCAATCACCAAATCATAGAGGGCGTCGGCGTCCATGGTCTCCGCAGCGGCATGGAGGGCATCCATCATGTTGGCAAATTCCCGCAGGCGCACTGCCGAGCGCTGGAGCTGAGGAAACTCCCCCGCCTGCCGGAGCACCTGAAAAAGCGGGACGCCTGCCGTCTGGGCAATTTCCCGGGCCGTCTCCACCGTCTTGTCCCCGATTCCCCGGGCCGGCGTGTTGATAATCCGCAGCAGGCGCACCTCGTCCTGGGGATTTTGAATGACACAGAGGTAGGCCAGCATATCCTTGACCTCCGCCCGGTCAAAGAAGCGCGTCCCGCCAATAATCCGGTAGGGAATTCCGTTGCGCTTGAAGGCGTACTCCAGCTGGTTGGACTGGGCGTTCATCCGGTAGAGCACCGCAAAATCCCGCCAGGCGTCCCCATGGCCATAGCCCTCCAGAATCCGGGAGGCCACATACTGCGCCTCGTCATGCTCATTCTGGGCAGTATACAGCGTCAGTTTCTCCCCTGCCTCTTTCTCTGTCCACAGGGTTTTGCCCTTGCGGTTTACATTGTTGCGGATAACGGCGTTTGCCGCGTCCAGAATCCGCCCCGTGGAGCGGTAGTTCTGCTCCAGGCGGATAACCCGGGCGTTATCATACTGGTTTTCAAAGTTCAGGATATTTTCGATTGTGGCCCCCCGGAACTTGTAAATGCTCTGGTCGTCGTCGCCCACCACGCAGATATTCTGCCAGCGTCCCGCCAGCAGAGAGGCCAGGAGGTACTGCAAATTGTTGGTGTCCTGATACTCGTCAATCAGCACATATTTGAACTTCTCCTGGTAGTAGTTGCGCACCTCCGGAAAATCCCGGAGCAGGATTACGGTGTTGTAAATAAGGTCGTCAAAATCCATGGCGCCGGCCTCTTTCAGCCGCTGGGCATAGCGTATGTACGCCTCCGCCGTCTTTTTGCGCCGGATGTCTGCCGTACCCTCCGCCGCCTGACGGAAGGCCTCGGGCGAGAGGAAGGCATCCTTGGCCCGGCTGATGGCGGCGAGCACCTGTTTGTGGGGGAAAACCTTCTCGTCCAAATCCATCTCCCGGAGAATCCGCTTCATGACAGACTGGGAGTCCGCCGTGTCATAAATGGTAAAGCTCCGGGGAAAGCCCAGCTTGTCCGCATCCCGGCGCAAAATCCGCACACAGGCGGAATGAAAGGTCATCGCCCACACATCGCTGCCGGCACTGCCCAGCATATTCTCCAGCCGGGCCTTCAGCTCATCTGCCGCCTTGTTGGTAAAGGTAATGGCAATAATGCGCCAGGGCTCCACCGGGTTCAGCGCCGCCAGCCGCTGTGCCTCCGGAGAGGGCCCCGCCTCCAGAACCGCCAAATCCGCCTCCGTGGCGCCGGCGGGGACTGTGTCGCTGTCGGAGGCGCAGCCATATTTCAGTAAGTTGGCAATCCGGTTAATCAAAACAGTCGTCTTCCCTGCCCCGGCTCCGGCCAGGAGAAGCAGCGGCCCCTCGGTGGTCATAACCGCCAGCCGCTGCATCTCATTGAGCTGGGCAAAGTCCGCCGCAATCACAGCTTTGCGCGCCGCAATATATCGCTTTTCGAATGCATTTAACATAGCTTCACCTTTTTTCTGAAATCCAGGTCATTATACACGAAAATCCCTTTGTAGACAAGAGCCACCCGTTTTCTTATCGCCACCTTCAAGGCGCACTGCGTCCCGGAGTATGAAAAAACACATTTTGCTGCCCTTATTAACATTACTGTTAAAAATTTTTTATATTTATTTTAATATTATTTCATTA
>CAZRNK010000397.1:0-2315 GCA_964601435.1 uncultured Oscillospiraceae bacterium
GGATTTCAAAGGGGGATAGCCTTGGTTGGCTATCCCCCTTTGACGGCGCTTCTTTTGATTACTTTTCTTTCGCTGGAGAAAGAAAAGTAACACTCCTTCGTCCCCTCGCAAGGGGAAAGCTCCTTTTGGACACTTTTCTTACAGAACCAAGAAAAGCTCTATTTTTGCCTCACCAGAGCATCTGGTGAAAACCCTGAATTATTCCTGGGGCGGCAGGAGGGCCACCAGCATCTTGGTGACGGTGGTGCCGGTGTTGGTCACGCTCTTGGGCGTGCCGCCGCAGCAGTGGAAGGAATCGCCCTCGTGGAGGACAGTCTCCTCTGTCTCGGTCTTCAGGGTCATCTCACCCTCCAGGATATAGTAAATGCTCTCCAGAGGATTGGCGCCATAATCGCAGCCGCCGCCGGGGACAAAGTAGGTGATGCCCATAATCATCTTGCCGCCGTCAACCTCGTTGGCGTCATGGAGACGGGTGGGGACACACTCATTGTGGCCGGGGGCAGTGTAGGTATAGGTGGTGCTGCCCGGAACGCCTTTCTTCCGCTGAATCTTGTACTGTGCCATGATGGAATCGCATCCTTTCAACTAAAGTTACGGCAAAAAATGCCGCAGTAACTTCACTAGAAAAGATTGTATCACGTTGTCCATAAAATTTCAAGGCCCTGTTTCATTCCCACACCCAGCAGTTTGACAGATTTATCGGGATTTGATAGAGTATACAAAAACCATTCTATTTTCTTCTGTCATATACACAGGAAAGGGGCAACGCTATGATATTGACACTGGATATCGGCAACAGCGCCATCGCTTACCACGCGGTAGAAGACGGGCAGATTTTGTTCTCCGCAGAACTCTCCAGCGCCCGGAGCCGGACTGCCAGTGAGTATGCCGTCTTTCTGGACCTTGTTGCCCAACACCATGGCATCGAGCCCCGGAAAGCAGAGGGGGCCATCATCGCATCGGTAGTCCCACAGCTCACCGGTGTCCTCCGGGAGGCCATCACGTTGTCAGCGGGGGTGGTTCCCCTGGTGGTGGGCCCCGGTATCAAGACCGGCCTGAACATCCGCTTGGATGACCCCTCTCAGCTAGGGGCAGACTTTGTCGCGGCCGCAGTATCCGTCATGGGCCGGTACAAACTCCCCTGCGTCGTTATCGATATGAGCACCGCCATCGCCCTGGGCGTTGTAGACAGCCGGGGCAGCTATGTAGGCGGCATCATCGCCCCCGGCATCTCTGTCGCCCTGGACGGTCTTGCCGCCGGCGCCTCGCAGCTGCCCCATGTCAGCTCTGACGCCCCGGCCCAGGTCATCGGCCGCTCCACCGAGGCTTCCATCAGAAGCGGCGTGATTTATGGCAGTGCCGCCCTTTTGGACGGGCTGCTGGAGCGGATTGAAGCCCAGCTGGGGGAACCCGTCACCGCTGTGGCCACCGGCAGCGACGCCCGCAGCGTCATTCCCCACTGCCGCCGGAAAGATATCCAGATTGACGGGGAGCTGATTCCCCGGGGTCTGTGGCTCATCTATCAGAAAAACCGAAAGGAGCGAAGCACACATGAATAATTTCCTCTGGGACGTGGAAACCAAAATCTATTTTGGCCAGGGCCAGATTGTCAACCTGGGCCCGGAGGCCGCCCATTACGGCAAACGCGCCCTGCTGGTTTATGGCGGCGGCAGCGTCCGGCGCAGCGGCGTATATGACGCAGCCCGGGCCACTCTGGAGGCAAACGGCATCACCTGCTTTGACCTCCCCGGCGTGGAGCCCAACCCCCGTCACACAACTGTGGCCAAGGGGGCAGCCCTCTGCCGGGAGCACAAGCTGGACATGGTCATTGCCTTGGGTGGCGGCAGCAGCATTGACTGCGCCAAAGTCATCGCCGGCGCGGTCTTCTATGAGGGGGACCCCTGGGATTTGGTCTGCGGCAAGGCAGCCTATACCCGCTTCCTCCCCATTCTTACGGTCCTGACCCTGGCCGCCACGGGCAGCGAGATGGACGCCATCGCCGTTATCTCCAATATGGATGTAAACGACAAGATTGGTACCCGCCATCCGGACATGCGGCCCAAGGTCTCCATCCTGGACCCCACCTATACCTACTCCGTCCCCGCCTACCATACTGCGGCCGGGACCGCGGACATTTTTGCCCACGTCCTAGAGAACTACCTGGGCACAGTGGAGGATGCCTTTGTGCAGGATGTCTTTGCCGAGGGGCTCATGCGCTGCTGCCTGAAATATGGCCCCCTGGCCCTGGCGCAGCCAGACAACTACGAGGCCCGGGCCAATCTGATGTGGGCCAGCAGCCACGCCATCAACGGCCT
>CAZRNK010000398.1:0-2309 GCA_964601435.1 uncultured Oscillospiraceae bacterium
AAGCACATGGTGAGGAAGCTGAGGGCCACAAAGGCGGCGGCATAGGGGAAGAGGACTTCATAGGCAATTTGCCGCATCAGGGTCCCCGCCAGGATGGGGGTGATGACCTGGGCGGCCATAGAGAAGGTGTAGTAGTAGCCGGTAAATTTCCCTGTGTCGCTGCCCCGGCACATCTCCACCACCATGGGCAGGCTGTTGACGTTGATGGCGGCCCAGGCCAGGCCCACCAGGGCAAAGACCACGTACATGACGGCGTTGATGGTGTCGAAGGCCGTTGTCAGAAAATAGCCCGCCAGGAAACAGGCGGCCAGGAGAATAATCCCGCCCTGGATGGTGCGCTTGCGGCCAATCCTGCTGGCCAGGACGCCGATGGGGAGATAGGAGACGATGGCGCCGCCAGTGGCCACCATGAGGCATAGGGAGGCGCCTCCCAGCCCCTGGCCCATGACCTGGCTGACATAGGTGGTGAACCAGGTGGTGACGCCATTGTAGCCCACAAACCACAGGGCGATGGAAACAAGGAGAAAGGCCAGGCTCTTTTTCACGCCGGATGGAAGGACCTCGTTTCCGCTGTTGTCCGTCTCAGCCAGGTTCTCCTCCGGATGGGCGGCCTCGTATTCCCGGTTTTTTTCCGCCAGTTTCGGCTCCCGTATGGTGAGGAAGAGAATTAAAATGGAGACGAGCATAATGGCGGAGACAACCAGAAAAAGAGGCTGGTAATTCACATGGCCGGTGCCCCCGCTCTCAGCGGGATAGAGGACGGCGGCCACCCCCAGATATAAGATGCCGCCGACAGCCCCCATCAGGTTGATGACGGCGTTGCCCTTGCTCCGAAGGGGCTTGGGGGTGACGTCAGGCATCAGGGCCACCGCCGGGGAGCGGTACACCCCCATGGCCACCAGAATGAGGCCCAGGGCGACCACGAAGCATACGAGCTTCAGTGGAGAGGGGGCGGCGGCATAGCTGTTGTCCAGGATGGGCAGGACGTTCAGCAGCAGGACGGCGCAGGCTGTGCCAATGAGGATGAAAGGCATCCGGCGCCCGATGCGGGTGTTGGTGCGGTCCGAGAGGGCCCCGAAGAAGGGCAGCAGAAACAGGGCAAGAATGTTGTCCGCCGCCATAATTGCCCCGGAAAAGGTCTCGTTTAAATGAAAGGTGTTGGTTAAGATAAGGGGGATGACGTTATCGTACATCTGCCAGAAGGCACAGATAGACAGGAAAGCCAGGCCGACCAGGACAGTCTGCTTGTAGTTTAGCTTCATTGCGTACACCTCGTCTGCAGCGAAATAGGGAGAGCGCTCTCAGGCTATTGTAACGAAAATGCAAAATGAATGCAAGATTCGGGAAGAAAAAACAACATTAAATTGACGTGAAGGCGTTAAAGGTGGTACAATAGAGCCTACTGGAGGTGATTTCCACTATGAAGAAATTCCTGAAGATTGCCCTGCCGATTGCGGGACTTGCCGCCGCTGCGGCGGCTGCGGCGGTCTACCTGGTGGCCCCCGCCCAGAAGAACGAAGCAAAACGTGCGGCCTATGAGGGGCGGAACTTTGCCCACCGCGGCCTGCATAAGCTGGATAAGAGCGTTCCGGAGAACTCTATCCCCGCCTTTGAGGCGGCGGCGGAGGCCGGCTACGGCATAGAGCTGGACGTACACATTACCAAAGACGATGAGCTCGCGGTGATTCATGACGACGATTTGAAACGCATGTGCGGCACGCCGGAGCGGGTGGAGGATTTGACCATGGCGGAGCTCAAGGAAAAGAAGCTCTGCGGTACCGAGGAGACCATCCCCACCCTGCGGGAGGCTCTGGAGACCATAGATAGCCGGACCCCCGTCATTGTGGAGCTGAAGCGGGGCAGCCGCAACGAAGCACTCTGTGAAGGGGTGCTCCGGGAGCTGGATGGCTACTATGGCCATGCCTGCATAGAGAGCTTTGACCCCTTTATTGTGGGGTGGTTCCGGAAAAATGCCCCGGATATCCTCCGCGGGCAGTTGAGCTGCAGTGCAGCGCAGCTGGGCGGGCCGAACAAATTGGCGTCCTTTGCCCTGAGCCGGCTGCTGTTGAATTTTATCGGCCGGCCGGACTTTGTTGCCTATGGGCTTGGGAAAAAGCCCTGGACAGTGCGGCTCTGTGAGGCGCTGGGGGCCATGAAGGTGGCCTGGACCAGCCGGGACTGGGCCGCAGAAGAGGACAACGACGCGGTGATTTTCGAGTTTTATCGACCACGGCCGCAATTCAAATAAAAAACGCTGTCCCCCGGTGCAAATCCCTGCGCCGGGGGATTCCTTTTCCATCTCCAGCAAA
>CAZRNK010000399.1:0-2307 GCA_964601435.1 uncultured Oscillospiraceae bacterium
TCTACTGTCGGCTTCGGAGTTTCACCGAATCATACCATAACGGCTCGTGGGCTGTACCACCGGTAGGGAATTGCACCCTGCCCTGAAGATTGCACTATGAAGTTGATGCATTTACTATAGACCTCCGGCGCGGATTTGTCAAGGGCCTTTTCGTTCTCCATCTAGAATGGAAGTATGTTCCTGAAAATAGATTTATTTCTGTTGAGATTTGTCGGAAAATCTGTTATAATACATCCCAATTTGAAAGAAAAATCTTTTACCTACCCGGATGGCACAGCACCGTCCGCAGACACAGGAAGGGGGCGTGAAACCGGATATGGCATTTCCAGCTGAGGCGGAGAAATGGCTCTGGGAAGGAATTTCCTTTCTCTGCTTTCTGCTCATCTGCGGCGCGCTCATGGCACGCCGTTTTTCCAGGACTGCCAGCGCACTGGCTGCAGGCGGGACAGTTTTGGGCGTTCTGGCCCTCCAGGCGGCCTTGCTTGCGGCGGGAATGGACATGACACTGGTACTGACCCTTTTGCCGCTGACAGCGTATTTGCCGGCGGTCATCTGCCTGCATATCCTCTCGGGCTCCGGCTTCTTCCAGACAGTGGCTGTCTGGGGGATGGCTGCTATGGCCCATTTTATCCTGGACATTTTCCGCAAGCTGTTGCTGCGGGCGCTGGCGGGGATGGAGCACATCACCTGGCAGATGGGGTGGGCGATAACGGCCTGCCTGCTGCTGGCGGCGGCGGTTCTGGTGTTTCTCACGTTCCGTTTCCTGCGCCTGCCCTTCCGGGACTATGTGTTGAAAAATGAGACCAACTGGCCGCTGCTCTTCTTCCCGGCTTTTATGATACTGCTGCTGTTTTCCTACTTCACCGGCAGTATGAGGCGGTGCGCACCCGGCTGGAGGCGGGCCGCGCTTACCGCCATGACATGCGCCACCACTTGCTGGTGCTGGGGGAACTGGCCCGGCAGGATGAGGCGGCGCATATTCTCGACTATGTAGGGGAACTGGAGGGCCGGCTCACCGGCATTGAGGGGGAGCGCTATTCCCCCAATGCCCCGATTCACGCCGTCCTCGCCTCCAGCCTTGAAAAAGCCCGGGAGGCCGGGTGCGCGGTGACAGCGGAGGTCTCCATTCCGGAGGAGATTCCCTTTGATGAGCTGGATGTGTGTGTCCTGCTGGCCAATACCCTGGAGAATGCCCGGAACGCCTGTGCGCTTTTGCCGGAGGAAGACCGGTATATCCGCCTGACAGCGGAGCTGGCGGAGGGGGACAGGCTCCTGGTTTCCGTTGTAAATCCCTGTGCAGCGCAGGTTCGTTTTGATACAGACGGCCTGCCCGTCGGAAAGGCCCGGGAGGGCCACGGTATCGGTCTGCGGAGTGTCCAGGCTGCGGTGAAAAAATACGGCGGCCTCCTGCGCTGTGGCTGGGAGGCGGGAGAGTTTCGGTTCCAGGCTGTACTCTTTGCGCAGAGTGCGGCGGAGGACACCGTCGCTCCGGCAGAGGGAATCGTGGAGGCGCCCCGTCCGCTGCAAAAGACGGCAGCGGCCGTACTGCTGGCCGCAGCAGGCATGCTGGCGCTGGTGCTTGGCCTGGGCTCCCTGTCGGAGGAGCTGGAGGGTGTGCCGGGGCTGGGCGCAGTTGCCGCCATGCTGGCGGACCTTCGGCCGGATACAGAAGCGATTGGCTGGGGAGATACGGCGCTGTCCCTGCCGGATGCGTCGGTGGAGACCGGGCACTTGACGGCGGAGAGCGCCACTCCCACGGAGCCGGCGAGCCCATCTGTGTCGGAGACAGAGGGGGTGCAGACGGATGCCCCCGCGACGCCGGCCTCCACCGCCGGGTTAAACGGCTCCCTGTCCCTGGAGAGCGGCGGCGGAAGCGCCGGGGGTTCCGGGGATACAGAAATAGATATACCGGCGGTCACAGTGCCGGTGCCCACCGCTGCACTGCCAACCGGAACAGAGACGCCGGCGCCCAGCCCGTCCGTCTCGCCCGCCCCGGAACCGGAGGAGCCGGTGGCCTCGGAGGACCCGGACTTGTCGGAGGGGATTGAGGACGCAAATCAGCTGCTGGAGCGCTATATAGCGGAGATGCGGGAGCTGTTCCTGTGGTATGCCGCCCGGAAATATGAGGGCTATGTGGGCCTGGATGCAACCTATCAAATCCAGCGCAACGATGGAGCGCTGCTCATAGTCCGCTTTGAGGCCACCCTCAACGCCGGGGGCTCCGGGCAGTACAGCCGCTACATCACCCTGGACAAATCCACCGGGGAAATTTTGGAGCTGGCAGATTTGTTTAAGCCGGGGAGCGGC
>CAZRNK010000400.1:0-2282 GCA_964601435.1 uncultured Oscillospiraceae bacterium
CCACAGGATTGGAAACGTAGGGGATTTCCTCATAGAACCGGTATACAATTTCAGTCCCCTTATAAATTTGTTTCCGAACAGAAAATCGATCTGCGTGAAATGTAAGTGAATATGGCATAATGGAATCTCCTGTCAGCGTAGTTTAAACCCCGGAAAAATCGGTAATCTGCATGACCCATGTAATAAACGCGTCTTGGTCGTCATCTTCACAGTGTCCGCCGTCCCAGATCAGGCGGCAGTTTACATCCTTGCCTGCATTCTCTAAGGCTGTGGCCAGCAAAACCGACGGTGCAGTGGCGGTGCAGGAATCGCAAGCCCCTTGGCGGATCCACCAGTGGGGCGCAGGATCGGAATCCTTTGCGAGAATGTGCCATGTGGGATTCTGGCTGTGGACGATGTCCGTAAGAGCCGGATCCACCTTAGCGTCCGGATTGCCGGTTGCCAGCTGAAGGGAGAAATCAGTAAAGTTCCGGGCGGCGGTATGGGCGTCTCCATAAAGCAGCGGGCTGGGCTGGCTCAGAGCCAGATCGTCGAAAGAGGGCACCCGGGCATCCCGGGGGGCATATGTCCCAAAGTCTGCAAAGGAAAACTCGGCAGTTGTGCCATCCCAGTGAATCCAGGGACGGGTGGACAAGTATTCCCGAAGCTCGGCTTCGCTCTTTTTCGCCAGGAAGTTGTTGCACTCCGGCTGCAAATACTCCTGAACGATATATTCCCCCAGATTGTCCAGCGTCAGTGTGCCGAAGCCGTTCCGGCCCTGGAAGTGGGCTGCGTCCAGATAGTTTCCGAATGTCTGCACAATGGCGTTGGATATGGCCTTCTCAGCAGGAGCGGTAATTAACGCGCCGCCCTGCCACTCAATGGCGCCGTCAACGTTTTCGTGGTCGATCATGGGACTGGTGGAATAGGAGGCAAAGATGTCGTCTCGTTCCTGGGCTGCCCCAAGCTCCTCCAGATAGGGCGCAAACCATTTGCAGTTGCCGGAAGCGGCTGTCAGGGTGGACTGCCACCCGCCGCCGGAGCCGCCTGTGGTGATGATCTTTTCTGTATCGCCGGGGATCAAATTCTTGTTGTGGCGAACATAGCGGATCGCTGCCTTGATATCCACCTGGGCTGCGGGGGCTTTGCCGTAGTAGGTGCCGTCGGGGAATTGGTTTTCCCGGCCCCGGCAGCCGACCTCCACCAGAATAAAGCCCAGGGCAAGCATTTTCCAGCGGTCCCCGCCGGGGGGCTCCATCATTCCGTCCGGACCGCCGGGCCCGCCAGGGCCACCCGGACCTCCGGGCATTTGAGGCGGCATACTGCCCAACAATAAATTTCCGGTAATTCCCACGCCTGCGTGCCCCATGCCGCCGGCCATGGATTCCCACTCGGCGCTGTCGGTAATTTCAGAGGCTTTTTTCGGCCCGCCGGGCATGTGGGGCATCCCACCGGGAGTCCCCATGGGGGGCGGACCCGGCATACCGTCTGCTCCGCCGTCGGGTGGCGCAAACATTCCTCCGCTGGAGGCTGTGCTGGAGAGAAATCCGGCGCATCCCAAGGCGAAGATCATGGGGGAATTTGTACAGTCTACCGGCCTTCCGCCGATAGAGATGGGCTCTTTGATATTGATGGTTTGATAGGTCACATCCACAGGCTTTGTTACATAACAAAGATCCTTGTAATATTTGTAGACAATTTCGGTGCCTTTGTGATTATAGGTTTCGACGGTGTAGTTTTCTTTGTCGAACCGCAGTGCGTCAGTCATGGTAAGTACCTCCTCAGGTAGTTTTTTCAAAGGGAATGCTGTTATTTTTTGCGAAACGCTCCAGCAGGGATTTATAGGCGTCAAATTCCTTGCCGCAGGCGTTTTTCTTAATTGCGATCTCCGGCTTCATACCTGCCGGCATCTGGGGCATACCGCCGGGCATATCCCCGTCCGGGCCGCCCGGACCGCCGGGCATGGACATCTTCGGCATCTTCTCCATGGTAAATACAACCTCTTCACTGTCCACTTCCTTAAAGAGTTTCCTGATCTTACACGAGCGAAAACAGATCCCTTTCATCTCTTTTGCTTCCAGTGTCATGGGCAGCGCCATGCCGCCCATGTTTGCCATCAATATGACTTGGTCGCGTTCGACATCAATGCGGACGTCTTTCATCTGAGGCATTCCGTTTCCGGATATTTTTGGCACTGTATTTTCATCCTTCCTTAAATCATAGCGGAATTTCTGGTTTCACTTATTCCATATTTTTTCGCAAATTGCAATAACAAGTTGAACACTTCCGGGTAGATGGGACGG
>CAZRNK010000401.1:0-457 GCA_964601435.1 uncultured Oscillospiraceae bacterium
GGAGACTGTATCCTTTGATGGAAAATTTTCTTTCCAGGGCGGCAATTTTGTGCTGGAGAGTGGGCAGGGATGATGGAAAATGCCCGGGCGACACCTTCATCGCCCGGGCGTTTTCCAGCGGGAGGGGGACTCATCCCTTCCGCAGATATTTCTGTGTATAGGGACACACGGCGAAGCAGCGTCCGCACAGGTCCGTTTCAATGCCGGTTGCCTGCTTCATGCGGAGTATCTGTGTCTCCTTGCACTTCTCTTTTTGTAAAATCTCCTCCCGCCTGGTGCCCACATGCCAGAGCGTACCCAGCAGTGCGCCGGCGGGGCACTTTCGCACGCAGACAGAGCATCCTCCGCAGCGGCTCTCGTTAATAGGGCTGTCGGGCGGCAGCGGCGCGTCGGTTACCAGGCTAGAGAGCCGGACTGCGCTCCCGTACCGCTCTGTCACCAGCAGGCAGCTCTTCCC
>CAZRNK010000401.1:467-2281 GCA_964601435.1 uncultured Oscillospiraceae bacterium
CAGCCCAGGGCGGCCCGGGTGGCCACCGTCTTGTGCGGGAGGGCTGTGCACCAGTTCTCATCTTTTTTCACCGCCTTGGTGGTGCTGGCATAGGCGCGAAAGCCCTGCGCCTGCAGGAATTGCGCCCCGCTGGTCACAATCTCATCCAACTGAGCATTCAAGGCGTAGTAGGCATCATAATATTCCCGGGTGGGGGCAGTTTGCAAATCCGTGACAATGTGCCTGGGAACCGGCACCGCTACCGAAATGCCGGTCGTCAATTCCCCGCCGGTGACCCCAGTTAAATCCCCGATGCCCATCAATTTGGCGCCCTTTTCCGACAACAGGGCGAACAGGGAACGTTTCAAGGCTTCAGCATCCAATTGATTTCACTCCAATCTGCAGAGCGCTGTACAGGCTGCCACTATACTGTACCAGAGATTCTTTCCGGCTGCAACGCTGTTTTTTGCCGTGGGGCCAACAAAACGGCAGTGCGCCGGCATCTTATTCTCCGGTGTCCAAAAGGAAAGGGGATATGTCCATGAAAACCAGTGAGCTGGGCCAGGTCCTGGAGCTTGTAAAGCGGAAGGACCCCGAGGGATTTGAGCTGCTGTACCGGCACTATTTTCGGTTTTTGTTCAGCGTTGCCTACTCTGTGCTGGGCAGCGAAGAGGACAGCTATGATGTAATTCAGGCTGTGATGATGCGCCTGTACCAGATGGATGAAAAACTGTTTCCCAGCAGTCATGCGTACAGCTGGCTCAAGACGGTGGTAAAAAATGAGGCGCTGATGCATCTCAGGCGGGAGAAGCCAACCGTACCTTTGGCGGAAACAGCGGAGGTTCCCGTATTGGACCAGCGGATTGAGGATTTTGTGGATATGGAGGCTTTCTCCAAGCTGACAGCGCCCTTGAACGAGCGGCAAAAGAAAGTAGTCAGCATGAAGATATTGGGCGACATGACCCACAGGGAGATTGCCCAGGTGCTGTCTATCCCCATTGGCACTGTCCAATGGATTTATGCGACTTCCATTCGAAAACTGCGCCGCATCCTGACAACATTGGCCGCGCTGGCCCTTATTTTTGGCGGCGGATTTGGCTATCAGCTGCTCCGGTATTTCCAGACGCCGGCGGAAGTGCCGGGCGAGGTGGGAATCAGCAGCATCCCAACTGCGGAGCCAGTCCTCTCTCCCTGGCTGTTTGCTTTCCTGGCGCTGTTTCTGGCAGCCGTGGCCGCCTGCATACTTTTTTTCAAATTTTCCGACCGAATCCCAACAAAGAACCTCACAAAGCGCATCTGATAGGATGAAAGCCCAAAAGACGGGCAAATGACAAGGAGGTTCTGATGATGAAACGGTTTTTGGCCAGGGCGCTGACATCTCTGTTGACGCTCAGTATGATGGCGGGCTGCATCTCCGCCGCAGCGGCGGCTGACGGCCCCGGCTCTGTGAAGTTCGACTTTGAAAAGGACGATGCCGGCTTCACGCCCATCTATGCAGATTATCCCGACAGCGAGGGAGTGGAGGAGTTTTACGAGTTCCGGCACGAATACGGCGCTGTACCCATTGACGGGGCGGGCAACGGCCTCTTCATTTCCGGCAATAACCACAGTGATGACCTGTTTATGGGCTATGTGAAGGCCCTGGAGGGCTTTGCCCCGGCGAGGACATACCATTTTACGGTGTCCTTTAAGCTGGCCACCGATGTGGAAGGCGGCCTGGTCGGTGTGGGCGGCTCTCCCGGCGAGGGTGTTACGGTCAAATGCGGCGTTACGCAGACTGCGCCGGCGGCCCTGCCTGTGGAAAATGGAGGCTTCACCTATTACCGCCTGAACAT
>CAZRNK010000402.1:0-2261 GCA_964601435.1 uncultured Oscillospiraceae bacterium
GTGCGGGCCAGGCTCAGGCAGGCGGCCTTGGAGGCGCCATAGCCCACAACGCCCTTGCCGCCGATGAGGCCGCCCACGGAGGCGGTGATGATAATCTTGCCGCCCTTTTTGCCGTTGGTGGCGTTCTGCTGAATCATCTGGCGGGCAGCGGCCTGGCAGAACATGAAGGTGCCGGTGAGGTTGGTGGCGATAACTTTCTCAAAGTCGGCCACGGAATACTCCGGACGGCCTTCCCGGGTCTCCACAATGAGGGCGGTGGGGCCGGAGATGCCAGCGTTATTGATGAGAATGTTCAGCTCGCCGAATTCCTCGACGGTTTTGTCAATGACCATCTGGACAGACTCCATTTTGCTGGAGTCGGCGGGGATGCCGATGGCGCGGCCGCCCTTGCAGTAGTTCTCGTTCAAATCGGCGGCGGCGTCGATTACCTTTTTCTCCGTACGGGCCGTAATGACGATATTCGCGCCATAGGCGGCCAGGGCGCAGGCGATGCCGAAGCCCAGCCCCTGGGTGCCGCCGGTGATGATGGCGGTTTTACCGGTGAGGTCGAAGGACGGAATACCAATTTTCCTGTTTAAATGCGCCATGTAAATCAGTCCTTTCCTTGAATTGTGCAGCATACCCGCAGGACGGGCGGTTTTCCGCCTGTCCTGCGGCGGTGCAAAAGCTTATTTTTTCGCAGCGGCCTTGGCGGCGTCAAACTTGGCGAGCATGGCGCGGGGTGTGGCGGTGTGGGCGCTGCGCTCGTAGCGGGGGCACTCCTCGTAGCCGGGGAGGCCGGCCAGGTACTTGGCAATCTTCTTGAGCTCTTCCAAATCGTAGCGGCTCATGAGGGTAATCTCCTCCATCAGGGGGGAGCCGCCGCCATGGACGCCAGCCACAGCCTGGGCACCCTCGAAAGCATCGCAGAGCTTGTCTTCCATCATGCGCATGACCCGATGGGTATCCTCGGCGGAGTAAGCGGGGTTGCGGCGGATGTACTTGTTGCAGAGCTCGGCAGTCTCGGGGTCGTAGAAGCTCTCCTCAGTGGGGAGGGAGGCGCAGACACCGCCGGTGAGGTCGGCCAGGGTCTCATACTCGTGGTAGATGTTGTGGCCGGCCAGACGCCGTCCGGCGTTGGTGAGAATCTCATCGGGGACCCACTGGCCGGAGGGGAACTGGACGGCGTGGTGGGCAGCGGCCTCGCCGGCGGCGAAGACCAGCTCGGCAGTCTGGATGATGTCGCAGAGCTTGCTCCGGACATGGGACTCCTTGGCGATGTCGTTGACATCGGCGACCAGGGCGGCCTGGGAGGCAATGACCTCGGAAACGGCGGTCTTGCAGCCGGTGTAGGAGTGGCGGTGATAGTGTGCGAACATGAGGGCCAGGTAGCCGGCGTAGCGGCAGACGCCCTCGTTGTCGCGGCCGCACATAAAGACGCGGTCATAGGGGACAAAGGTGTCGTCAAAGATGGTGAGGGACTCGACGTCGCCGATGTGAGCCCAGGGGGCGTCGATGTGCTTGCGCTTGTGGTGCTGGCCGGGGAGGGCCATGAGCTTGATGCCGTCCCAGTCGGCGGGGAGGGCGAAGGACACCGCATAGTCAGAGTCGTCCGGGCTCATGAACTTGGTGGGCGTCACAATAATCTCGTCCACATAGGGGGCGTTGGAGTTGCAGATTTTGGCGCCGCGGACGATGATGCCCTTGCAGGGCTTTCCGTCGATGCCGATGCCGTCCACGTCGGTCTCCACCACATGGACAAAGGCGTCGGGGTCGGGCTGCATGTGGGCCCGCTTATACTTGGGGTTCCGGGAGCCCTTGACGTCGGTCTGGGCGCAGTTGCACACCAAATCGTTCTCCTGGCAGTAAGCGATGTACTTCAGGAGGCGCTGGTGGTACTCGGTGCCGCAGGCCTCGTCACAGTCATATGTAACGGAGTAGAGGGCGTTCATGGCGTCGGTGCCCATGCAGCGCTGCATGCAGCCGCCCACCCGGTGGCAGATGAGCCGGGTCATGAGCTGCTTTTTCAGCAGGTCTTCCTTGGAGCCGTGGATATGGGTGCAGCGGTTGATGGTCTTGCCTTCCATGCCGGGGATGTTGGAGACGGCCAGACATACGTCGGCGTAGCGAGGGTCGTTGGCGGTGTCATAGCACTGCTTCATGACATAGGTGCCGCCCACAATCCAGTCGGCCAGGTCCCGCTCGGCTCCTTCCTTGCCGTTGGAGCGGTCCACTTTCTTGCCGTGGAGATAGACGTTGGGCTTCATTTTCAGAAGCCGCTG
>CAZRNK010000403.1:0-2260 GCA_964601435.1 uncultured Oscillospiraceae bacterium
GGAAATGGAAAAGTATACGCGTTATTTCATTCCATCCATACAGTTTTGCAAGGGGAGGTATTTCTATGGCATTAACCCAGCGGGCACAGCACCTGCGCGAACAGATGGTCACCCTGCCGGCCATCTGTGTGGAGCGGCTGCGCTACATGACAGATTCCTACCGCCAGACGGAGGGCGAATCCAACCTGATGCGCCGGGCCAAGGCCCTGGCCTATATTTTGGAGCACATGACGGTGCGCATTGACGAAGGGGAGCTTTTCGTCGGCAACTTTACCAGCAAAATTCGCGGCGGGGCCATCGCCCCCGAGCTGAAGGGCCAATGGCTGCTGGACGAGCTGGATACGCTGTCCACCCGTCCCTTTGACCGCTATGCCCCTCTGAGCCAGGAGGAGCTGGACACCCTGCGGGAATGTCTGCCCTACTGGAAGGGCAAGTCCGCTTTCGAGTTCTGGCAGACCATGGTTCCGCCGGAATATCAGCGGCTGGACCATATTATGGTGGCCACTGGCGGCTACTCAGAAAACGGGCACCACTGGGCCCACACGGCGGCAGACTATGAAAAGCTGCTGAAAATCGGCAGCCTGGGTATTATTGAAGAGGCAGAGCGCCATCTGGCGGCCCTGGATTACACCGACCCCACCGCCCAAAACCGCCGGCAGTTTTATTTGGCGGTACAGGTGGTGCACCGGGCCCTCATCGCCTTTGCCGGGCGCTATGCCGCACTGGCGGAGGAAAAAGCTGCCCGGGAGGCCGACCCCCTGCGCCGGGCCGAACTCCAGCGCATTGCGGACACCTGCCGCAAGGTTCCGGCACAGCCTGCGGACACGCTGTTTGAGGCCATCCAGTCCTGCTGGCTTCTGTATGTGGCCCTGATGATAGAGGGCTGGGGCGCCGGGCCTACCCTAGGCCGGGCCGACCAATACCTCTACCCCTTTTACCTCCGGGACAAAGAGGCGGGCCGCATTACCGATGATGAAGTGCAGGAGCTGTTTTCCCTGATTTTCATCAAAATGAACGGCGCCATCAATCTCCAGAGCTATGTAGTGGCCGACGGCAAGGGCGGCCACCCCACCATGCACAGCCTCTGTGTTGGCGGCATTACCCCCGATGGCCAGGATGCAGTCAATATTTTGAGCTATATGTTCCTCTCCGCCGAAGGGGACGTGGGCCTGGGGGCCGAGGACATGATGGTGCGCATCAACCGCCTCAACCCCAACAGCTATGTGCGCCACGCCCTGGAGACCGCCAAAAAGCTGGGCGGCAAGCTGAAGTTTGTCAGCGACGACACCAGCATCCAGTCCATGCTGACCCTGGGTGTGCCCCTGGAGCGGGCCCGGGACTACATCTCCACAGGCTGCCACAACCCCACAGTCCCCCACTTCTCCCGGAATACCGGCGGCGGTGCCATGAACGCCGGCCTGGCGCTGGAGCTGGCCCTCAACAACGGTGTGGGCCGAGTCATTCAGGAGCAGCTTGGGCCGGAGACCGGCAATCCCCGGTCCTTCACAGACTTCGAGCAGCTCTTTGACGCCTTTGAAACCCAGCTCAAGGCGGGCCTGCGCCTCCAGATTACCAACAAACACGCCGACTTTGCCTCCTTCGGGCAATATCCCTGCGTCCTGCTCTCCTCCATGTACGAGCCCTGTATGGAGCGGGGCATCGACGACTACAACGGCGGGACCGCTCCCTATATCACCTTTGCCCTGGGCATGATTGGCATCCCCAACGTGGCCGATGCCCTGGCGGCGGTAAAAAAAGTCGTCTTTGAAGAAAAGCGCTGCACCATGGCCCAGCTGATTGATGCGCTGGACAGCAACTTTGAAGGCTATGACGTCCTGCTCCACCAGCTGGAAAAAGCACCCAAGTTCGGCAACGATGAGGACTATGTAGACAGCATTGCCCGGCGCATCCTCTCCGACGCGGCTGACTATGCGGACTCCTTCCGCACCCACTATGGGGCACGCTTTGCCACCGCCTGCTTTGCCATGACCACCAATGTCATGTTCGGCCGCATTGTGGGCGCTCTCCCCGACGGCCGAAAAGCCGGGGAACCCCTCTCCGAAGGCGGCATCTCGCCCTATCAGGGCCGCAATGTCAGCGGCGCCACTGCCACCATGCGCTCCGTAGCAAAACTGGACCAGGTGAAAATGGCCCTGGGCTCCATTCTGAACATGCGCATCGACCCGGAGATGGTCAGCGACAGCAGCAAAATGGAGCGGATGGTCACCCTGCTGCGCACCTTCTGCGAGACAGGCGGCAA
>CAZRNK010000404.1:0-2253 GCA_964601435.1 uncultured Oscillospiraceae bacterium
GGCGGCCCAGCTTGTCAAAAAAGCCTCGGCAGGCTTTTTTGACAAGCTGGGATGGACTTTTGCTGCAAAAAAATATATGATACAATGCAGAGAAAGAAAGGGGGCGGCTGACCATGGATTTGCAGCGGGGATACCGGCGCTGGGGGGACTTGGGCCTGGCGCTGCTTGCCCTTGCGGTGGTGCTGCTCACCCTGTTCTGGGGGGAGAACATCGGACTGTCCGACAGCGGGGACTTTGAGCGGGTTATGCTGGCCTCCCATCTGGATTTTCTGGAGACGGACAAGTCCTTCCGGTATGTAGAGAACTATGCCATTACCCTCACCGAATCCAGTGCCCTGGGGAATATAGGGGAAATTTTGTTCTCCACGGAGAATCTGGCGATTTGCCCCTCCATCCATGTGGCCCTTGTGCGGGTCTCCGTGGTGCTCTGCCTGGCGGTGAATTTTCTCACGGGCAGCGAGATGGCGGTGTTTCATCTGGACGTTTTGGGCGTTCTCTACAGCCTGCTCTATGCCGGCGCCCTTTTCTGGCTCTTCCGGCATATCCGCCTGAAACGGGTGTGGGCGGACATCCTGGCCAAGCTGGTGCTGATTGTTGTCCTCTGCGACGTGGGGTACACCGCCTATTTTAACTCCCTCTATGGCGAGGCGCTGCAGATTGTATCCTTTGTCTTTCTGGCCGGGTGCGCCCTGCGGATTCTGGGGCGGGAAAAGCCGGCGCTTCCGGATATGCTCCTGCTGGCCGTCGGCGCGGTGGTCTATGGCTGGTCGAAATTTTTCAATATCCCCGCCGCCATTCTCCTGGCTGCCGCCTTATCCCTGGCGGCATACTGGAAGAGCCGGCGCTGGAAACTGTTCATCCCCGCCGCCGGGGCGGCCCTCCTGCTGGCGGTTGTCTATTTCCTTGTCCCGGCCTGGATGGACGACCAGACAGCCTACAACGCCGTCTTTTACGGCATCGTCAAGGACGTGGATGCGGACACGGGCCGGGCGTATCTCCGGGAGCTGGGGCTGCCGGAGGAGATGATAGAATTTTGCGATACCAACTATTATTCCTACGGTGTCCAGGATGCGCTGGCCGCCTCCGGCTATGAGGAGGCCATGCAAAATGTGAGCAAGCTGGATTTGCTGCTGTTTTACTGCCGCCACCCGGCGCTGCTTCTGGACATGACGGAGATGGCCATTGCCCACAGCGGCTTCATCCGGCCCTATTACCTGGCCAATTACGGCGAGGGGGTCCCGCGGGGAACGCTGTCCGGGCGCTTTGCCCTCTGGAGTAGTATTCGGGCCGCGGTGGGCTTTGACACGGCCCTGGGGACGGCGGGGGTGCTTTTGGCCTTTGCCGCGGCAGTTCTGCTTCTGCTGGGCCGGCGGCGGGAGACGGGAGCCATCCTCCTGGCCTTTCTGGCCACGGCGGCCTATTGCCTCGTTGTGCCGCCCATCGCCAATGGGGAGGCAGACTTGGCCAAGCACATGTTTGCCTTTGCCCAGCTCATAGACGCCGCGGTGCTGACCGTACTCCTGGCGGCTATCAATGCCCTTACGTCCCCGGCCCTGGCGGCCAGGCGGCGCTGCCGGGAGAGCCTCCCTGCCGCAGTTTTGATTGCGGCGCTTCTCCTCCAGCCTGCGGCCGCGGCCATGCAGGGACTTGTCCAGGCCCGGAGCAGCCATGACAGCCTGGAGGCGGGGGCCTATCTCCAGCTTGGAACCTGGGAGGGGGAGCCCCTTCTCTGGCTGGTAACGGAGGTCTCCGAAGGCCGGGCGGCGCTGCTGTGCATGACGGACTTGGGCGAGATGCCCTTTGACGAAGATAACAGCTCCTACTGGCCGGAGAGCTCCCTGCGCGCCTGGCTCAACGGCGCCTTTCTCTCTACCGCCTTTACGGAGGAAGAGCGGGCGGCCCTCCTGGAGACGGAGCACGACTTCCTCCTGTCTGTGGGCCGGCGGGAGAGCGCAGAGCGGGGGGACCGGGACTTCTACTGTTTCCACATCCCGGCCTACGCCGCCCGGGGCTATGACCGGGCCTACGCCGCCACGGCGGCAGATGTCGTGGCGCTGCCGGACATCCGCCTGGCCTGCGCCCTACTGACGGAGGATGTGGACATTGGCGCGGATTTCTGGCTGGAGACGGCCTATTACAGCAATGACAGCATGGTGCGCTATGTGGCCCCCGGGGGATATCTGTATTTCCGGGATGCGTCGGAGTGCATGGGGGTGCGGCCTGTGGTGACGCTCTCCCTGGAAGCGCTGTCCC
>CAZRNK010000405.1:0-2251 GCA_964601435.1 uncultured Oscillospiraceae bacterium
ATGTCATTGGCCGCCCCAAAGATTCGTTTCTCTCTGCCATCCATGACCTGATTTGCACGGGTATAATTTGGATCTGTATGGGCAACCACATCATCCGGGTACAGATAGTATTTCAGATAGGTATTGGGCAGGGTGTCCGGGTCGAGAGCATAAACATTTTTTGCCGCACGATAGGTACCATGCCAGCTTTGATCTACATGCTGATCCTCGTAATCGACATCATAGCCATTTTCTTTGACAAACGCCTTTAATGCGGGCGTAAGATCGTTTCCATCCTTATCCCTGATCTTAGTCCACCATCCAAAATGATTCAGGCCAAAATAGCTGACATCCATATCCTTTTCGTTAATGCCAAGGATTTTCGCCATACGGATCATAATTCCCAACGGCATATCGCAGATATTGATAATACGGGAATTAGGGCGCAGCCTTCGGGTAGCCTCTGCTACAATGGCCGCAGGATTGGAATAGTTCAGCATCCAAGCGTCCGGGCTATACTTTTCCATGTAATCAAGGATCTCTAAAATTCCTCCAATGGAGCGCATTCCATATGCAAGGCCGCCAGGGCCGCAGGTTTCCTGTCCGACAACCCCGTATTTCATAGGAATCTTTTCATCCTTTTCCCGCATAGCGAATTTTCCGACACGAATGTGCGCCATAACAAAATCCACATCGGTAAACGCCTCCTGCGGGTCAATCGTATAGGAAAAGTCAATTTGCGGGGCACGTTCCCTCATCAGGATGGCACATGCTTTCCCGATCACTTCCTGCCGTTCCTTGTCATTATCATATAAGCAAATGCGCCGCAGGGGAAATTCGTCCAGATGTTTTAAGAACATCATGATAATCCCCGGTGTATATGTGCTTCCGCCGCCTGCGATCGTAACTGAAAAATCTTTCATTCTGCTATTCCCACCATTTCATCATATATTTCAAGACGTCTTTGATGTCTTTATCATACCCGGCAGATGGAAGGATTTCAACACTTTGCCGGCATTTACGGAGCAGGTACGCATTTCATTCGTCTGCACATTTTCTGTACGTCTGCACAGCGTTTTCTACCCTCTGTCCATCGACAAATCATCGCCATTTTCCAGTTGTTCCAGATACATCAGGTACTTTACACACAATAACTCCGCTACGTTGAAATACGAACTGCCCGTTTCAAACGTTACGCTCCCGATTTTCATGAGACGGCTTGTTGTAATATAAAGGCTTTTGTCACTTAATCTAGCAACGGTATTGTTGCTCAGCTCCGTGATAGAAATGATATACGTGCCCTTTCCCTTTAATTTTCTGGCCGCTTCAATAGCAAGAGGATTTTCGCCCGAAAGAGAAATCAGGATCATCAAATCCTCTTTCCCTAAATCTTCCATTGCCATTGTAAGTTCATTTGCCCCGGCCAATGTAACAAAAAAGCGTTCCGCATTGACAAACATACGACTTATCATCTGCGCTGCCGACCGCTGCACTTCCCCTGTTCCAAACACAAACAGGCGTTTTGCCTGGTAAATGTGCTCGCACATTTCCTTCATATCCGTTTCCTTCGCTGATTGGATGCATTTTATATAATTATCACATACATCATCCAAAACCAGCGCCTTTTGTACTTTGTCCGCCTCGCATTCCATTTTCAGGTGCAGTTTGAACTCACGGAACCCTTCAAAAGAAAGTTTTTGTGTGAACCTGGAAATTGTGGTTCTGGAAACACAACATTTTGCAGCCAATTCCTCTATAGGAATTTCGCAACACTCTTTTTTATGGTTTTGGATATACTGCCATATCAGCAGATCATTTTCATTTAGATGCTCATACTTTTCATTGACCAGATCTTCCAGGCGCATTGCCATAACTCCTTTCCACACATAACAGCATTTGCGAACAGTTTCGTTCCAAAATTATCACAAAAAGTATAACACAAGCTAAGGAGGAACTCTATAAGCGTTGTTTGAAATGTCCATAATGATAAATGCCGACTCTTCGATACTTAACAGTTCCTCACAAAATTCAGCCCTCCCCGGCATGGGGAGGGCTTCTCTGTTTTTATACTGCAATCTCCGGGATTTCCCCGACAAAGTTATAAACAATCTTGACTTCCTGCACCTTCTGGCCGTCCACCTTTTGACCTCGCCAATAAGAATCTTGTTGATAAGCCGGTTCAGCACTGTCTCGTCCAGTTCCTCAATGGCGGCATAGCGCCGGATTTCTTTGATAAAGGTGCGGACTTCACTTTCCTGCGCATCCGCCCGGC
>CAZRNK010000406.1:0-2236 GCA_964601435.1 uncultured Oscillospiraceae bacterium
GAGCCCAAAGAAATACCGCCCACGGGCGGGACGGGGGTACTGTTACTTTTCTTTCATCAGCAAGAAAAGGATTGCCTTTGTTTCTTTCGCTGGTGAAAGAAAAGCAGGATTTTCAAAAAAATTAAAAAAACCACTTGCACCTTACGTTACGTCAGAGTGTACACTTTTTCCAAAGGGAAAGCAGAGGAATGGAAATGCGGGGTGCGGCGGACAAAAGTGCTGCCGGACGGAGTATCCATTTGGAGGTGCAGGGAGATGAAAATATGGCGGCTGGGGTGCGCAGTGCTTTGTGCTTTGGCGCTGTTTGCCGTTGGGGCTGAGCCCAGGGAAAAGAAGCTGACGTATGCTGACATACTGGGAGAATTGGAGGCGATGACCCGCACGGAGCGCATTTTGATGCGGCGGGACAACCAGGGCCAGGGGAAGGCGCTGGAGGCCTTTTTTCAGGCTCAGGCCCGGGTGGGCATCGGTAATGATATGCCAGGCTACGGAGGCTGCTTTATCGACAGCTATGGCAATCTGATTTTTCAGATTGTAGACGGGTATGACGAGCTGCGGCAGGCGCTGGAGAATGCAATCGACGAGGATTTGCCCGTCTGGTACAACACCTGCAGTTTTTCCACGCAGGAGCTGTACGCGGTGGCAGAGGCCGCAGTGGCATCTGCCGGTTTGAACACACCGGTCAATATTACGCTGAATATAGAGGATAAATCTATCATTCTAAGCCTGGTGGGGCTGATTGAGACTGAGGCAAATGTGGAGGCCCTGACCGCAGCGGCGCAGGAATACCCGTTTCCCATTCTGATTGAGACCACGGAAACGGTGTTGGCGAGATGGCAAAACAGATGATGGTTTTCCAAAGCAGGAACTTTTTGAAGAAAGGAAAAGAGGGAGGAGGCACAGGAGATGAAGCGATTTTTGGCGGCTATTGTTGTGCTGGCGCTCATGCTGCCGGCGGGCTGCGGGTTACAGGGGACGGCAGCGGGCGCCTATCCGGAGGCGTGGGCCTTCCTCCGGGCGGCCTATGGCAGCTTAGCCGGCGTAGACACTGACGGGAATTTTGTACTCCGTCTGCCGGAGGGGGATGCGCCATTCCAGCCGGAGACGCCGCCGGAGCAGGGAGGCGTGTATGGGGAGGATGTTGTTCTGGAGGTCGTATCTGTCGAAACCACAGCGGAGATTGGCTATGCCGTGTCGTATAACCTGGACAACCCGGGAGAGCCTTGTTTTCTGTCTTTTGTACCGCGGGTTCCAGACTTATATGTCTGGCTGGACGGGACGTGGTGGCCGGTTCCGACCGAGAAGCGGCCCGACGCAGAGCTGGGAATCTGGATGAGTTATCACGGAAACGGCCCGTTTATGAAGCCCATGACGGCGGCGGGGATGGGGAAGCCCCTGCCCTCCGGCCGCTATTGCCTGGCCATGGATTTGACAGAGGAGCTGGGGGTGACCCTCCGGACGGAATTCGACCACACCCTTTCGCCGGATGCCGGAGACCCCGTGGGCGAGACCATGAGGGATATGTACCCGGAGACCTGGCGGTTTTTCCGGAGCATCTATGGCGATAAATTTACGCTGGACGAAGAGGGGAATTTTGCCTATTTGATTGGAGAAAATCAGAAAGTTCCACAAACGCCGGCACGAGATACATACCCGCCCTTTACGGCAGAAAATGTTACGATTGAATTAGGTGGTAGTGAACATACAGCTGATGTGCTCGAGCATACCGGGCGGCCGGAAAATGGGCCAATAACAACTTTTATCATACGCAATCATTCCGGAGCGGACTTGAGCGTTGCAAACAATTTTCCATACCTGCAGGTCTTTCTGGATGGCTGCTGGTGGGGCCTGCAGACTATCTTTGACACTGGAAACTTAGCGGCTGTTTGGGACGTACGCGCTGGAGAGACTACAACGGTCAAATTCATGAGAGCACATACCACCTGGCTGCCCTTTCCAGATGGACACTATCGGTATGTGCAGCAATTTTATCTGACATCACAAAATCATGGTATAGATACCTATCTGACGCTGGAGTTTGATTATGTCTATGAAGGCGCCTGATGCGCTGCAGGGATGGGGGAGCCGCAGGGCCCGCCTCAAATGAAACCGGCCGACAGCAAGCTCCGCAGGGCTTTTTGGAAAACGGAAAAGGACGCGTTGCAAAACGCGTCCTTTTTTCGTATAGGGTTTGCGGCTTTATTATGCCCGGTGCCGGGCGTAGCGCCGCTGGAAG
>CAZRNK010000407.1:0-2229 GCA_964601435.1 uncultured Oscillospiraceae bacterium
GCCGCCCAGCTCCGCCGCCTCCTGCTCCTGGAGGGCGTATTCTACGCACTGCTGACCGCCCTGATTCTGGTGCCGGTGACGCTGGCCTTTGCCCTGCTGGTGATGCCCGGCTATATTGCCGAGAGCTCCTGGGTGTCGGTATACACCTTCTCTGTGACCCCGCTGTGGATTGCTCTGCCGGTCATTTTGGCGCTGGCTGTGGCAGTGCCCCTTCTCTGCCAGCGCTTCGTTACCCGGGGCACCATTCAGGAGCGCCTGCGCACTGCGGAGTAGCGCCGCTGCATGCAAAAAATGCGCTTATTGTACAAGCCTTTCCCCCCTTCGCTATGGTAGAATAGAAGGATGGAAGGAGGCGGCAGCATGAAGAACTGCGGCAAAATCCTCGTCTGCGATACGGATTTGGGCGTGACAGCATATCGCCTTACCGGCACAGACCGGGGCTTCCCCAGCCATTTTCATGAGTTCTATGTGCTGGGCTATCTGGAGACCGGCGAGCGCCGCCTCTCCTGCAAAGGGGAGCGCTGCACCGTATCCACGGGGGATGTGCTCATATTCAATCCCCGGGACAGCCATGGCTGCGTCCAGGCGGGCGGCGTCCCCCTGGACTACCGCGGCCTGAATGTCCCCCGCCACATCATGGCCGGCTGGGCCGAGGCAGCCACCGGCCTCCAGGGGGCGCCGGACTTTGCCTGCAGCGTCCTCCGGGACGCAGACACTGCTGCAGCGCTGCGCTCCCTCCACGAAAAAGTGCTCCGGGCTGCGCCCGCCGTGGACAAGGAAACGGACGCCCGCCGCCTGGCGGAGCTGCTTATGGCGCGGTGCGCCCCAGCCCCGCCGGCGCCTCTGCCGGCATACTCGGCAGAAATTGCCCGGGTCTGCGCCTACATTGAGGCGCACTACGCCGAGCCCATCCCCCTGTCCCAACTCTGCTGCTGCGCCGGCCTGAGCCGCTCCACCCTCCTCCGGGCCTTTTCCAAAGCCAAAGGCATCACGCCCTACCGCTATCTGGAAAGCATCCGCGTCGCCGTGGCAAAAAAATGCCTGGAGCAGGGGGCCTCCCCGCTGGAGGCCGCCATGGCCGCCGGTTTTTCCGACCAGAGCCATCTCACCCATTACTTTACCCGCTTCACCGGATTGTCCCCCCGGGCCTACCGGGATATGTTCCGGCAAAATGCCGAGAAGGAGGAGACACCCTATGAAAAATGAAACCACAAAAGGCCATCTGGCCGCGGCATTTACCGTTCTCCTCTGGGGGACCACCTTTATCTCCACCAAAGTCCTGCTGGAGGACTTTCAGCCGGTAGAAATCCTCTTTTTCCGCTTTCTTTTGGGCCTCGCCGCCCTCCTGGCGGCCTGTCCCCGCCGGCTCAGGGGGACGGACGCACGCCAAGAGCTCACCTTTGCCGCGGCGGGGCTGTGCGGCGTGTGCCTCTATTACCTGCTGGAAAACATCGCGCTTACCTATACCATGGCCTCCAATGTGGGTATCATCATTTCTGTCGCGCCCTTTTTTACGGCCATTTTATCCCGCATCTTCCTGCGCAGGGAGGAGCGGCTGCGCCCCAGCTTTTTCCTGGGCTTTGCAGTGGCCATGGCGGGCATCGCCCTTATCCACTTCAACGGCTCTGCCCTGGCCCTCAATCCGCTGGGGGATTTGCTGGCGGTGCTGGCCGCCCTGCTGTGGGCCTGCTACTCGATTCTGACCCGGAAAATCAGCGCCTATGGATACAACACCATCCTCACCACCCGCCGCATCTTCCTCTACGGGCTCTTGTTCATGCTCCCGGCGCTGCTGCTCTTTGACTTCCGCCTGGATTTGGGCCGCTTCGCTGAGCCGGGCAATCTGCTGAACATCCTCTTTCTGGGCCTGGGGGCCTCCGCCGCCTGCTTCGTCACCTGGAATTTCGCCGTAAAGCTCCTGGGCGCTGTAAAAACCAGCGTCTATATCTATATGGTCCCGGTGGTCACTGTGGTAACCTCCGTTTTGATTCTCCACGAGCCCTTCACCTGGATGACCCTGGCCGGAACGCTCCTGACCCTGGCCGGGCTGCTCCTCTCCGAATACCGGGGCAAAAAGGCTCTGCACCCCGCCCATACGAACGGCGCAGATTCGGAAACCTGAAGTCCTGAAAACACCCAAAACCAAATATCCCCTCTGCCGGGTTCCCATTTGGAACCCGGTTTTTCTTTTATCATCCCGCTTTTTTGCAATGTTACAAAACTGTACCC
>CAZRNK010000408.1:0-2215 GCA_964601435.1 uncultured Oscillospiraceae bacterium
TAGTTCTGAGCGATGAGCCGATGCAGCCCCTCTAGGTACCATATTGAGAGCAGACCCTTCTGGAGAAGCGCAACGCCATCTGCATGACCTGCGGGCGGGTGAGCCCGCTCAGCATCCGCATGAGCTTTGAGGAGCTGGCGGTGCAGTTTGAGGGCAGCATCGCCAGCGGGGCGGAGCGTGCCTATCGCCGGGCGGTAGAGCCTCTGGCCTGTCTGTTGACGGAGGCTGGCGTCATCCACATGGTTCGATTGAAACGAACATCTCAGACCCGCAGAGAACGAAAAATCACCGCCGCTGTCTACCTGTATCAGGTGGACAACGACGGCGAATGAGGTGAGATCCAGTTTGATTTTGAGTGAGGTGCGGCGGAGTGGGATACGTTAATTGGCAATCGGTTTGCCAAAGCCTCGATTCATTCCATCAAAGAGGCAAGCGCAAAATCATTGCCAAAAGCAGTCGTAATAGTGATAGAAAAAGGGGAGATTTTTCCACTGGAATAGCTCTTTCTGACCGCGCATCTGGCTCCCAACCCCAACGCCCCTTTTGGGCGCCGCGAAGGGCCTGGAAACTTCAATCTTCCGCAATGAACGGCAGGACCGGCAAACCATTTCGGGAATAGAAGTTCCAGTCTGTATAAGGCGCGTTGGCAAACTCTATGCGGGTGATTTCTCCCCGCGCAGAGATTGTCAAAACAGGCCCCTGAACAGCAACCGTAAAGTCAGATAGTTCGCCCGCAGTGTCAAAGACTTTCAGACCATGAATCGTGTCTCCTCGCACCGTCAGGCCATCGTTCGCATGGGAAAAGCGGAGCTGCCACTGGGATTCGTTTTTCTCCACTGATTCCAGGCTGGGGGAGGCATAGGGCGTCTGCCTGCCATACATTTCGTGAAGAGCGGCTGCGGCCAGGCGCTGGCCCACCGGTTTCTTTCGATTTGGATGGATGTTGTCGGCACAGCCACAGTCCGCCGCACTGATCATCCAGACGCTGGGCAATAGCTTGGCGGCATTCTGCTGCTGGCGGCGGATTTCCTCAAAGCCTTCACCGCTCACGCCAAGTGCATCCCGCTCGAAACCGGCCAACTGCGTGAAGAAAAAGGGGACTTCGCGGCCCCAAAGGTCTCGCCAGTTTTGTACCAGCAGGGCGAACCGCTCGCCATATTCCGATGCATAAGGAGCATCCGATTCGCCCTGATAGAAAATCACACCCTTGATGGGGTAGCCGGCCAGCGGCTCCAGCATGGTGTGGATCAGGCCCGCCGGGCGGGTACTGGCGGCCGGCCCCATAACCTGCGTGCGGGAGGAGATAGTCGCCAAACCGCCCGGCATACGGGCGTTGTAGTCAGCAGCTTTTTCCGGCGTCAGATTGCCCCGCAGGTATTCGTCAAAAAACTGGGAGAAAATAGGATCTTCCAAGTTTTTTACATTTTCGGCACAGCTTTTGAAATAAGCTGTCAAGTCCAGGCTGCGCAGACTTTCCTGATATGCCTGCCAGTAGGGAGCCAATGTTTTGCTGGACAGCAGGTGCGATTCATCGATCCAACACAGTGCGTTGGTTCCGCCCATGGCGCAGCTTATGATGCCCACCGGAACACCCAGTTCTTCCCGCAGGCGGCGGCCGAAGTAGTACCCCACCGCCGAAAAAGCTGCGGCGCTTTGGGGCGTACAGGGCTCCCACCCCTTGACTCCACCTGGTCCCATCGCACCGTCATAGACACGCTGCGGCGCACTATATAGCCGCAGGCCACTGTCAGAGAGCGTGGGGGCAATGAACGGAAAATCGGCATCATAATACAGCTTAAAATCCATGTTGGACTGTCCACCGGCCAGCCAGATCTCGCCAATGGCCACGCTTTGGAACGTCAGGCAGTCGTCGCCATTGCGCACCGCGAAGGTACAGCTTTCCGTTGCCGGCATGGCGGGAAAGTCCAGTGCCCATTCGCCGTTTTCCACCGGGGCGGTCACCTCCACCCCGTTCAGACAGGCCGTAATGGTCCCTCTGCCGCCCTGCCCGGCAATGTGCAGCGGCGTATCCCGCTGCAGGACCATGCCGTCCCCGTATATTTCTGCCAAATGCAGTATCTGTTGTTGTCCCTTCATAGAGTTATTCCTTTCCTCTCAATGTTTGGTTGCTCTATGCCGCTGCCCGGTCGCCTTTTCTGTCTTGGTATGATCGCCGCCTTGGCTTTGCCGGCTGCTGTGGCTGTTTCATACTTCT
>CAZRNK010000409.1:0-2208 GCA_964601435.1 uncultured Oscillospiraceae bacterium
CCCAAAAGAAACGGTTTTTGAAATCCAAAGAAAAGCGCTGACTGGCTCTTCGGTGCGTCCTTCTATGGACCGGCGCAGGAAGCCAGGACACACGAAGCGCCGCTTTCCACTGCCGCTCCATCTCACCGATTTACAATGCCGACAGTCTACCCAACAACGCCTGGTGCGGGCAGGAATCGAGCGGTGCCTGCGGCCCGCGGTAGAGCGCCTGACCTAAATGGTTTATCAGCAGTAGGCGTGTCCCGTGGGCCCGGAGATAATCTACGACTGCCAGTGGAGCGGCAGCGAAAATTGGGAGTAGAGCGCGTCGGCTTACCCCGACGCCGGAAAGCGACGGTAGCACTCTCTTATCCTGCTCTCCCGTAAAAATGGGGGTCGGGGGGTGCAGGCGCTTTGAACGAAAGCGCGTCCTTGGCGCTTGAAGTTCCTCCGCGCCTGACCCCCGGCGCATTTTTGGTTTCTTTTTGTGCGAGCAAAAAGAAACTCGCCGTCAGGCGAAACCTGACCGTTTCTTTTGGCGCATACAAAAGAAATGGTTTTTGGTATTTCGCTCCCAAAGGCGGAGCCTTTGGATGAAAGGCCCCAAGGGAGCCAGCCCCTGTCATTCAGAGAATGACAGGGGAGCGCCGCCACTCCTCCCCACAGGGGTGGATGTGTCTCCGGCACAGGCCATAGAAGTCCGTGCACCGGGCCTCCAGCTCCAGCAGGTGGATGCCCCTGCCATGGGCGGGCTTAGTGATGACGGGCAGGGCCGTGTCCAGCTGCCGGAGCACTGTCCGGCCCGTCTCGTTGGCCCCCAGCACCCGGAGGTAGGGGGGCGACTGGGGGCGGTCACGCTCCCGCAAGCCCAGGGCGGCCCAAAGCACCATCCGCCGGATGCGGGCATGGGCGTACCGCTTGGTCTTGGCCCGGTCGTAGATCTCCTCCAGGGTGACGGATCGCCGGACGGCCTCCATCAGCCGCCGGGCCAGGCCCTCCCCGCTGTCGGGCAGGGCCTCGAAGTCGGCCAGGTCCATGGCCCGCAGCCGGGTGAGCACCCCCCGCTCATTGTACTTGAGTGAGGCCGGGGCGTCCGCCGCCATCCGCCCGGCCAAGATCTCCTGCCGCAGGAAGGAGGCGGAGGGAAACTCCGGATGGTCTCCGCCGTCGTGGCCCGCCCCCACCCGGGGGATGGCGGCGATCTCAGGCGTCCAGCCCAGCCGCCGGGCGGCCTTGAGGTATTCCAGGGCCAGGTTGTCGTTGGGCCGGGCCAGGCAGGCGGCCCCCTCCCTGCCCAACAGGGCATCTGCCGCCGCCTGGCGGCAGGCGGCGAAGGGCAGCCCCTGGTCCAAAAAGCGGCGCAGCTCGGTCTGGAACGCCGCCGAGTCCAGACATGCCGCCGCCCGGTCCAGGGCGGCGGTGTCCCCCGACTCGCTGCCGAAGGAGAGGGCCTGGGCGCCGATGGCCTTCAAAATGGACACCGCCCCCCAGGCGAACCATTCCGCCGAGGCGCAGGCCCACACCGTGGGCAGCTCCAGCACCAGGTCTGCGCCCCCCTCCAGGGCGGCCCGGGCCCGGACCCACTTGTCCGCAATGGCACAGTCCCCCCGCTGGACGAAATTGCCGCTCATCACCGCCGCCACGGCGCACTGGCCCAGCCGCTTCCTGGCCTCAGCGATCTGGTATTGGTGCCCGGCGTGGAAGGGGTTGTACTCCGCCACGACGCCCACGACCTTCACCCGCTCACCCTCCTTTCAAAATTTTCCTGGAAAATAGGAAAAATCCCTTGTCCTTTTGTGGGAAAAGGGCTAAAATGTATCTGCCTATTTCTTTCGTATCTTAATACAAACCGAATCTGGATACAAGGAATTTTTTTGAAGGAGTGTTTCACCCATGAAAATCCTCGTGATCAATGCCGGCAGCTCTTCTCTGAAGTATCAGCTGCTGGACCCCGCCAACGGTGAGCTGCTGGCCAAGGGCCTGTGCGAGCGCATCGGTATCGACGGCAAATTCACCTACAAGCCCCAGCTGGAGGGCAAGCAGGTGCTGAACGCCGTGGACGTGGCCATGCCCACCCACTCTGAGGCCATCCAGGCGGTGCTGGATGCCCTGGTGGACAAGGACAACGGCGTCATCTCCTCCATGAGCGAGATCGACGCTGTGGGCCACCGGGTGGTCCACGGCGGCGAGGCCTTCTTCGGCTCCGTGCGCATCGACGACAAGGTGATG
>CAZRNK010000410.1:0-2205 GCA_964601435.1 uncultured Oscillospiraceae bacterium
ACGGTGCTCAGCCTCACCATGGGCCATCTGCTGCGCAGCGAGGGGCATGCCCGCCAGGCCAGCGCAGGGATGATGTTTGGCGGAATCCTGAACGTGGTCCTGGACCCGGTACTTATTTTTCTCTTTGAAATGGACGTGGCGGGAGCTGCCATTGCTACGGCGTTTTCCAATGCCGCCTCAGTTGTATTCTTTATTCTGGCCTACCGGCGCATCGGCGCGAAAAGCGCTGTCTCTCTCAGCCCGAAGGATTTTACATTCCGCTTTACCCGGCAGATTTTTTCTGTGGGACTGGCCTCCGCCCTGGCCACTACCCTGGGCAACGCGGCCAATATGGTTATGGTCCATCTGGCCTCCGGCTATGGGGACATCCCCGTGGCTGCCTATGGGATTGTCAAGCGGATTGACCTGCTCCCGCTGAATGTGTCTATGGGGTTGTGCCAGGGGTTTATGCCCCTGGTGGGTTACAACTATGCCTCCGGGGACTATCATCGGATGCGCGCTGTCTCCTATTTCTCCTGGAAGACGGCCCTGGTGATGTCCGCCGGCTTCGTTGCACTGTTTGCCATTTTTGCGCCGCAGATTCTCCATCTGTTTATCCCCGAGGCGGAGACCAGCGCCCTAGGGGCACAGTTTCTCCGGGTGGCCTGTTTGGCGGTGCCCCTGACGTCGGTAAACTTTCTCAAAAGCTACACCCTCCAGGCCATGGGGCAGGGGGTGCAGTCGGCGGCGCTCACCTTCAGCCGCCAGGGGCTGCTGAATATCCCCCTGCTGATTGTCATGAACCTGCTGGTCGGGCTCTTTGGCATGATTTGGACACAGTTGGTCGTGGAGGTCATCATGCTCCCTGTGTCCCTGGGGATGTATTTCCGCACCTGGCGCAGACTGCGTCCGGCGGATGCTGGAAAGTCATAACCCTGGCGTAAACACTGGAAAACGAAAGGAATCTTCCGAATCCAGTAAAGAGAGGGTATAATCAAGCTGTAAGGAGATGAATGCGCCAATGCAAAAACGGATTTTGGGCCGGGGACTGGAAGTGTCCGCCGTAGGATTGGGGTGTATGGGCTTTTCCCATGCCTATGGAGCGCCCACAGAGGAAAAGGAGGCAATCCGCCTAATTCGGGAGGCGGTGGACCTGGGATATACCTTTTTTGACACCGCAGAGGTATATGGAACGCCAGAGGACCCCCACGCAAATGAATGGCTGGTGGGGGAGGCCCTGAAGCGCGTACGGGACCAAGTGGTGATTGCAACGAAATTCGGTCTCCGCTTTGATTTGGAGAGCGGGAAAGTGCCCTATCCTCTGATTCCAAACTCCCGCCCGGAGGCCATCCGCCAATCGGTGGAGGGCTCCCTCCGCCGGCTGCAAACCGACACAATCGATTTGTATTTTCAGCACCGGATAGACCCCGCTGTCCCGCCGGAGGAGGTGGCCGGCGTAATGGCCCAGCTCATCCAGGAGGGGAAAATCCGGCACTGGGGAATCTCAGAGGCAAATGAAGCATACCTGCGCCGGGCAAATGCGGTGTGCCCGGTGACCGCGATTCAGAACCGGTATTCCATGATGGCCCGCCACTATGAGCCCCTGTTTCCAGTGCTGGAAGAGCTGGGCATTGGCCTGGTGGCCTTTTCTCCCATGGCCAACGGCTTTCTCACCGGGCGCTATGGGAAGGGGGCGCAGTTTGATGCGCGGTATGATTACCGGGCGGGCATGCCCCAGTTCACCGATGCGGCTGTGGAGCAAAACCGGGAACTGCTGGGGCTGCTGGATACCATGGCGAGGGAGAAGCAGGCGACGCCAGCCCAGATTTCCCTGGCGTGGATGCTCTGCAAGAAACCGTGGATTGTGCCCATCCCCGGCAGCCGCAAGCCGGCGCGCATGGCGGAAAACGCCGGTGCGGCGGAGGTTGTCTTGACGCCGGAGGAAGTGCATGCCCTGGATACCGCCCTGGATGGCATGGAGATGTCGGCGGTCTTTGGCGGCACGAGGCTCTCTTCCACTGGGAAAGAAGACATAGAAAAATCGTAAACAAATTTCGAGAAAGGATGTTGCTCTATGGAATATGTAACTTTAAACAACGGCGTAAAGATGCCAATAGCGGGTATTGGAACCTTCCAGCTCACCCCGGACGAGGCAGAGGCCTCTGTCCTCAGTGCGCTGGAGACGGGCTGCCGGCTCATTGATACGGCCCAACGCCTATGTCAATG
>CAZRNK010000411.1:0-2194 GCA_964601435.1 uncultured Oscillospiraceae bacterium
TCACCAGGGCTGCCGCCTGCCCAAAGCACTCTGTAATGTGCTCAATCTGTGCCTCCGTCATGGCCACAATCTGGTCGCCCAGGCGATCAACATAGGTGGACGCACCCATGGCGGGGCCTCCGCCGATAAAGGCCGGCTCACACAGACTCCCGCCGTGGGAAAGCTCAATGGAGGCATAGGCGTCATAGGCGTGAATGGCGTCAGCCAGCTGGGTCAGGCCGGTACACACATCGAAGTCATCCAGCGGGATTTGCTTGGGATGAGAGCGGCCTGTGGCAATTTCCACGATGCTCTCCCCCACAGTAACCACTGCACAGCCGCCCTTGGCACGCTGGGCATAGTAGGCGATATTCAAAGGCGTCAGCCGCCCGTTTTCTCCCAACTCGGGGAGAGAGGTCGGGGACGAGACCATTCGGTTTTTGAAGGTGAGCGGCCCCACTTTCAGAGGCGACAGCAAATGGGGAAAAGAAGTATTCACGGTTTTCTCCTCCGTTGTTTTCAAACAAGGCCTAATACAGGCACTCTGTGATGTGGTCCCGGGGCCATTTGGAAATGAGCTCGTAGCCGTCCTCTGTGACCACCAGCATGTCCTCCTGGCGCACGCCGAATTTTCCGCTTTTGGAGCCGGCGTAGGTTTCAATGGCCAGTACATGCCCGGGCTGGAACACCACCGGCGGGACTTTGGACACCTTCTGCACTGTGCGGGTGCAGTGGGGCAATTCGTGCAGGCCCAGCCCCAGCCCGTGGGCCATGGCCAGAGCGTCCACCTCGCTCCAGGTTTCCTTGCCCCAGTAGGCGGGATCCGGGAACTGATCCAGCATGTCATAGGTGGTGTTGCCGGGCTTAATCATCTTCAGGGCCCGGTTCATCATTTCCATGCACTCATCGAAGACATCGTCCTGCTCCGGCGTAGTTTTACCACAGCAGAAAGTGCGGTAATAGCAGGACTTGTACCCCAGGTAGGAGGCGCCGTCCACGTCGATATACACCAGATCCCCTGGGCGTACCATCCGGTCTGTAAAAGTCCAGTTGTACGGGTAGGTGTGGGGGCCGGACATACACACCAAATCCTCTGTATGGTCACAGCCCTCCTCGTACAAGGCCTGGATGCCCACACCCACAATGTCGCATTCCCGCACGCCAGGCCTAATAAAATCTTTAATCCGGGCAAAAGCCTTCTCTGCGTTGGCGCAGGTGAGTTTCATGATGTTGATTTCGTCAATGTTTTTAATGGAACGGGCCTCCATAATCATAGGCCGGGCGAAGACGCACTTGACCCCCTTCCGGGCGAAGGCATCTACAAAGTAGGACATGCAGGAGCTTTCGATGCCCACGGTCTCCCCGGAGACGCCATATTCCGCCATAATGTCCAACGCTTTGTCCACCCAGGCCTCCACCACGGGGTCATAGGTGCCGGTAGAGGGCATGGCAGTACCCAGGGAGGGAAAAACATTGCCCTTCAGCCATGGCATGCGCGCCCGCTCCTCACTGGGGGTACCTCCGCCAAAGAAGTAGGGGTCGCCGTTGCGGGTGATAAAAGCGCCCTGGACCTCAATGGGGCGCATGGGGGTGGTGATATAGGCAGAGGTGATATAGCGGATGCTGTCTGCATTGAAGGTTAGGAAGCCGCCCATTTCAAATTTCTCCATGGCCTGGTGGGTGCGTGCCACCCGGTAGGCCCGCAGGCGGTCCATATCAAGACGGGCTTCATAATCGACGCTGTACTTTCCAAATGGCATGGTTTTATTCTCCTTTTCTTAAAGTTTGTGGTGGAGTTTTAAAAGCGTAATGAGAGAGCTGTCTCTGAACTGGGCCACAGCTTCGGGGGTGTTGCCGATATACGCCGGCATATGCTTTAGCTCTTCCAGCACGCCGGCCTGGCCAATATCGAGCCATTCCTGAGGCTGGGAGGAGGCAGTGGACAGGTCTGCCAGAAGCGCATCCCCGCCTTCGCGCAGGTTGGTCAACAGGCCTTTGAGCCCACCTTCTCCACCGCCGAGATAAAAGAGCATGTTGGGTCCCAGAATGGCCCAGCGCAGGGCGGGGCCAAAGGTGGTGACGGCGTCCACATCCTCTACAGAGCAGATGCCCTCCATGACAATGTGGACGGCCTCCCGGTACAGCGCCATCTGCAGTCGGTTGGAGACAAAGCCTAGGGACTCTTTTTGCAGGACAACCGGGACTTTCCCGCAGG
>CAZRNK010000412.1:0-2193 GCA_964601435.1 uncultured Oscillospiraceae bacterium
ACGCCGCCGAAGCCGCCGCGCATGCCGGAGCCGGCCATGGTGCGGGTGGAGGCCCAGCGCCGGGCAATGGCCTTGATATCGGCGGCCTTGACGCCGGTGAGCTCCTCGGCCCAGGCGGGGGTCTTCGCCGTGGCGTCCGGGCCTTTGCCCAGAATGTGGTCGCACCACTCGTCGAAGCGGTGGCCATGCTTGGCGATATACTCCTTGTCATAGGTCCCCTCGGTAATCCAGACATAGGCGATGGCCTCGCACAGCGCCGCGTCTGTCCCCATCCGGGGCCCAATCCACTTGTCCGCCTGCTTGACGCTGGAGAAGTTGTTGAAGGGGTCGATGTAAATGAACTGGACCCCAGCTTCCTTCATCCACCAGCGCCACAGGGCGGACTCCTGGGCGGAATAGCCGCCCCGGGTGGTGTCCGGGTCGTGGGACCACATAATCATGGTCTCAGTGTTCTGCATGGCGTCATGGAGCATGTCAAAGGGCTCGGGGCCGCCCAGGCGCCAGTAATAGCCGTAGGTGTGGGGGGTGCCCCAGTGGAAGCCCTCCCAGGAGTCCGGATTGTCTGCAATGCGGGTGTAGCCCAGCATGGAGAAGAAGCGCTTGAACAGGGAAATCTTATACCCGCACAGGCCCCAGGAGTGGTGGGAGGAGGTGATGGCTGTCACAGCCTCCTTGCCATAGGTGCCCTGAATCCGCTTGATTTCCCGGGCCACCAGGCCCAGCGCCTCGTCCCAGGAGGCCCGGCGGTAGCCGCTCTTGCCCCGGTTTTCCGTGTTGCGGTTTTTCCCGTCGGGGGTCTCTACAAAGTCCTCCCGAATCATGGGGTATTTAATCCGGTCATAGGAATAGGTGCGGTCCTTTTCTGTGAAGCCCAGGAGGGAGAGGGTTGTTTTGCGCTGGGGGGTGTACTCCTTCCCGTGGGCCTTGATGACCCAGCCGGGGGCGTCGTCATCGGTGAGCACAATGGGCCGCACACGGCGGATGACCCCATCCACGGTGTGGACGGTCAGAGGGCCGCCGACGCAAATGCTGTGTGTAATTTTTTCCTTTGCCATACTTCCTGCCTCCTCAGCCTACCTCGACCATGGCTTTCGCATAGTCGGAGTTGGGGTCGATTTCTACCATGTTGCCGACATATTTGCCGTCCTTCCACTCAAAGCAGCGCATGTCGAAAACCTCCACCACGGGAATCCAGTAGATTTTCCCGTCGGGGCCCTGGTACTTGCCGCCGGCCCGGAACTGGTGGAGCACCATGGGGTTGCCCTGGGCGTCCGTTTTGGCTGCGGATGCGTAGTTCTGGTTCTGGAAGGCGTTCACAAGGCCATACTTTTCGAAGCGGCGCAGGCCCACATTGGTCCAGCTCCCGCTGTCGGCAATGCCCTGTTCGATGGCGGCGACAACGCCCTTTACAGGCATGCCGTAGCCCTCGAAGCCCTCATACCAGACTCGGAAGGCGCAGGTGATTTCGCTGGGGCAGGAACATACGATTTCCTTCGCCCGGGCGGCAATCTCCTCGCCGGACATGGTGACCATGCCCTGGGGGGTGCGGATGGTGTAGTTCATCTGGGTACTTCCTCCTTCTGTTCATCTTGCACGATATGGCATACAGCCAAGCTGTCAGAAATCTTGTTTAATCGCCCAGGCCCGCCATGAAATCGTGGTCCTCTGCGGGGAGGGCGCCAATCATGTCCAGAAAGCGGATAATGCCCCGCTCTGCGGCCACCATGACCCCCATGGGGTGCATGCCCGCCTGGTATTCAATGTCGAAAATCTGGTCGGCCAAATCGGCCAGGTTTTTGATAACGGCCCGGTGCTTTTCGTCCTGGGGAAAGGTCTTCCGCCGGCCTTCCTGGGCGTCCAGGGGGTGGATAAAGCACTGATAGCCCCGGTCAATGAAGGTGTAGAGCACCTCGTTTTTGGATAAAATCGCAATCATGTGCCCGGCCTCCAGGCGCGCCATCATCTTCTCCCCGTCCTTGGCCAGGGGGCTGAGGGATATGTCGTTCTCGTGGCCGACTTCCGCGGCTTCCGCCCCGGTATCCGGCGCCGGTGTGCGCTGCTCGTCCATGTCTACACCTCCCGTTCAGTAAAAAGGGCGCAAAGTGCGTATTCTGTAAGGATATTGTAAACCTTGGAACAGTGCCAAAGTCAAGGGAATTTTCATGGAAAAATGTTGGGGAAGCGGTTGTGATT
>CAZRNK010000413.1:0-2185 GCA_964601435.1 uncultured Oscillospiraceae bacterium
GTCTCACCCACCAGGCCCAGGGTCTCACCCGCCTCAATGGAAAGGTCGATCCCGTTGACAGCCCGGATGGTAGCGTCATCTGTGACGTAGTGGACGACGAGGTCCTTGATTTCCAATAAACTCATGTTTCAGACCTCCTCATTGCTTCAGCCTCGGGTCGAGCGCATCCCGCAGGCCGTCGCCCAAGATGTTGAAGCCGAACAGCGTAAGCATAATCGCCACGCCCGGGAAGGTGACCAAAGGCCAGTAGTCCCGGATATACTGCCGGCCAAAGGCCAGCATGGCGCCCCACTCGGCGGTGGGCTCAGAGATTCCAAGGCCGATAAAGGACAGGCCGGAAATGGCCAGAATATTGCCGCCGATACGGAGTGTACACTCCACCAGAATAGGGGCCAGCGTATTTGGCAGGATATGCTTGATCATGACGCGCCACTTGCTGGACCCGGTGGCAATGGCGGCCTCCACATACTCCTGGTCGCGAAGGGTCAGGACATTGCCGCGGATAACCCGGCATACCATTGGCACGCCGGTGATGGCGATGGCGATGGCCGTGTTGATGATTCCGGAGCCCATGGCGGCCATGATGGCCACAGCCAAAAGCGTACTGGGGATAGCCATAATGATATCCATGATGCGCATCGTGACAAATTCATAGACGCCGCCCAAAAAGCCCGCCGTCAGGCCGATCAGAATGCCGATTACGGTGGAGATGACAAGCGCCATGAGGGATACCAGCAGCGAGGTGCGTCCACCGTACAGAATACGGCTCAAAATATCCCGCCCGTAATTGTCTGTCCCCAGGGGATGGCGCAGGCTCAGGTCTGCGAACCGTTCGGCCATATTCAGCTCATAGGGGTTATAGGGGGCGAGCACATTGGCGAAAATGGCGGAAAGAATTAGGATGATCACGATAAAAAGCCCTACCATCGCCAGCTTGTTTTTCAGAAGGCGGCGCCAGACGTCCCGCCACTGGCCGTGCTTTTTTTGCTTCTGGCCCGCTGGCGCGGCCACTGCGGATTTGACCTCACTCATGTCCCCGCCTCCTTTTCTGACTCTGCCGCCTTTATCTGCCGCTCCAGGCGTTTTTGGATATGTTTTTTGCTCTCGTATTGGGCGCGGATTCTGGGGTCGACAAACGCGTAGAGCAGATCCACCAGAAGATTGGCCAGGCAGATGCAGGCAGACAGCACTAGAACAACGCCCAGGACAATCGGATAGTCACGGTTGTTGATTCCCGTCAGCAGATAGGTACCCATCCCGGCCACGTTGAACACGTTTTCAATGATGATGGACCCGCCGAAGAGCATCCCAAGCTGTACGCCGCTGATGGTGAGGACGGGCACAAGCGCGTTGCGTAGCGCGTGCTTCCAAATAATAGTTCCCTCCTTGAGCCCTTTGGCGCGGGCCGTGCGGATGTAGTCCTGCCGGATGACCTCCAGCAGGCTGGAACGGGTCATACGGGTGATGCCGGACAGAGAGCTCATGGTCATACTCGCCACAGGGAGAATGTAATGTTTCCAAGTGGTCAGGCCGGAAGCCGGAAGCAGCTTGAAATTCTGAGAAAATACAAGGATTAGCATCAACGCCAGCCAGAAGCCTGGGGCCGCAGCGAAAAACATGGAGAAGACGGTGACCAGATGGTCTGCGATGGAGTATTGCCGGGTGGCCGACACGATACCGAAAAAGATTCCCAGGATTAGCGCACAGGCCATGCTGATTAGCCCCAGCTTGACGCTGACCCCGATCCTGGAGGCGATTTCATCCGATACAGATAGCCCATAGGTATATGAGGTGCCCAAATCCTGATTAACCACAATATCTTTTACATAGATTACAAACTGAACCAGAAAGCCCTTGTCCAGCCCGAGACTTTGCTGGAGCGCGGTGTATTGCTCCTCGTAGTCCTCCTGGCTCAGGTTGGAGTTGGCCAGCAGTATTTCCACAGGGTCCCCAGGAGTACAGAAACTTATGGTAAAGACAATCAGCACGACCCCCAGCAGCACAGGAATCATCCAAAGAATCCGCTTGACGATATACTTGAGCAAAAGGCTCCACCTCCCTAGATAATGTTTGCGGGAATCAACCGCAAACCGGCTGACTCCCGCAACAATGCCGCGCAACTCTCCCCACAGCTGACAAATCCACCGGTCTTGGAAAGAACGCAGTCATTGTTGCAATACGTCCT
>CAZRNK010000414.1:0-2184 GCA_964601435.1 uncultured Oscillospiraceae bacterium
AATCTCATCATACTTGGCGGGCTTAATCAGATCGACAGTCAAGTCTACCACGGAGACATCCAGCGTGGGCACACGCATGGACATACCAGTCAGCTTTCCGTTGAGCTCAGGGATGACCTTGCCAACAGCCTTGGCAGCGCCAGTGGAAGAAGGAATGATGTTGCCGGCAGCGGCGCGGCCGCCCCGCCAGTCCTTCATAGATACGCCGTCCACCGTCTTCTGGGTGGCAGTGGTAGAATGCACCGTGGTCATAAGGCCGTCGGCAATGCCCCAGTTGTCGTGGAGAACCTTGGCAATGGGGGCCAGGCAGTTGGTGGTGCAGGATGCATTGGAGACAAAGTCCATGTCGCTGGTGTAGGTGTCCGTGTTGACACCGCACACAAACATGGGGGTGTCGTCCTTGGAGGGGGCAGACATAATGACCTTCTTGGCACCGGCATCCAGGTGGCCCTGGGCCTTCTCCTTTGTGAGGAAGAGACCAGTGGACTCCACCACATACTCAGCGCCCACCTTCCCCCAGGGGAGGTCAGCCGGGTTGCGCTCGGCAAAGATGGGAATTTCCTTCCCGTTTACAACAATGGCGTTCTCTGTAGCCGTGACAGTCCCAGGGAAAGCCCCATGCATGGTGTCATACTTGAGCATATAGGCCAGATAGTCCGCCGGACACAAGTCATTGATTCCGACAATATCAATCTCCGGATGGTTCAGGGTAGCCCGGAACACCATGCGGCCAATCCGGCCAAATCCGTTGATGCCAACTTTAATCGTATTCTTTTCCATGTGCGAAAAACCTCCCGCAAAAGTAGTAGCGAAACATTTCGAATGTATCATACGTTTGTTATATGGCTATTATACGCTGGGAATCGGATTTTGTAAATAGATATATTATATAAATTTGCGTAAAAAAACCGCTTTTTTTCTAGTAACACACAAAAAACGGGCAGAAATTTTGCGCTTTTCGGCGAGAAATGTGCACTTTTGTCAGTTTTGCGCACAGCCCTGTTCCCATACCTCCCGGCACATAAAAAGTTTTCTCGACGCGGCGCAAAATATACCTGCAGCGCCGCTTGCCTCTGCTTTTATTGCAGGTATTTCGAAGCCTCTTCTATTTCTTATAACTCTTATTGACAATCATTTGACTGTATACTATAATGGAATCGAAAAAACAAAGGAGGGTTTCTGATGGCATGGTAGGACAGGCAGTGGGTCTGCATTTATGCCGGCCCCGACGACGCTGCGGCGACAGACATCCGGGACGTTTTGCTCACACACGGGATTCGTTTTCGGGAAAAAGTGCGGCACAGAGCATCCCATTCTATCAGAATCTTCCCCACTCGCTTTACCCGTATTATAGAAGCTGGGTATGGCGAAATCAGCCAATCAGATTTTGCTCGCCTGTATGTCCGCCGGCGCACACTGGAACAGGCGCAGGCCCTCATCGGGTCCACATATCGGAAGCTGCGGGCACAATGAGTACAGCATAGAAAACGCCCGCCAGGCTCCACCTGGCGGGCGTTTTTCTTAGAGCCCCAGACCCTCAATCCAGGCCTGCACCTCTTCCTCCGTTGTCCGAGAAGTGAAGCGCTCCCCCTCCAACCAGTCGCCGGTGCCCGCTGCCGCCGCCAGCAGCGTGCCGCTGTCTCCCAGCCCGGAGCTGGACGAGGTACAGAAGGGAATCACCGTCTTCCCGGTGAAATCATTGGCGGCAATAAAGCCGTCTACCGGCCAGGCGGCAATGCCCCACCAGATGGGGTAGCCAATAAATACGGTGTCATAGCTGTCCCAGTTCTCCACGGTATCCGCCTCCAGAGGCACAGCCCGGTCATCGGGGTTGTCATGCTCATAAACCACCCGGCTGCTGTCGTCTGTCCAATCCAAATCCCCATCTGTATAAGGCTCTGCCGGAACAAGCTCAAAGATATCCGCCCCAGTTGCCTCAGCTATCATGTTGGCCACATTTTCGGTGTTGCCCGTGGCGGAGAAATAGACCACCAGTGTTCCGCCGCCCGCTGCTGTTTCCCCCTCTCCGGCTGTCTCTGGTGCCTGTGTTCCCTCCGCAGGCGTCTCGGTACTGGAATCCGGGGGCACAGCTGTCTCCGGCGCTGACGTGGCCGCCGGCTCAGTAGCAGCCGGAGCTGCTGATGTCGGGGCAGCGGTCTGCGCAGCGCCGCCGCTGCAGGCCGC
>CAZRNK010000415.1:0-2183 GCA_964601435.1 uncultured Oscillospiraceae bacterium
TTTTTGAAAAGGCAAAAGCGCGTATTTACCGCATGAACATGCCGGCTTCAAAGCCCTCGTGGACGGCGTTCATAATCCGGCGGGCCCGCTTGGCGTCGCCGATGACCCGGAAGTCATACTCGCTGCCGCGCAGGGCCTCGGCCTCCTCGGTCTTGGCGCGGAGGCCGGCAGCCAGCAGGACGGTATCCGCCGGGAAGAAGTGGCTCTCGCCCTGGTTGTCCACAGCGGTGACCCCCTCGTCGGTGACCTGGGTCACCCGCAGGGAGCAGGCCAGCTTCACATGTTCCTCCAGAATGGGCATCATGAAGCGCCGGTGGTCGGCTGTGGCGTCGATGGCCACATCCTCGCGCATTTCGACGATGGTGACATCGTGCCCCTCCTGGGCCAGATGGAGCCCATCCTCGCAGCCCACCAGGCCGCCGCCGATGACGACAATCTTGTGGCCCAGCTCTACCCCCTCGTCATACATGTGGGTGCTGATGACCACGTTCTTCCCGTCAATGCCGGGAATGGGCGGAATCAGGGGGTCGGCGCCGATGGCGGCCACCACCGCGTCGGGGGCCTCCTTCTCAATCAGCTCTTTTGTCAGGGGGGTGTTCAGATGGACGGTAACGCCGGCCTTCTCCACCTCCAGCGCCAGGGTACGGGCATAGTTGATGAGGTCCACCTTAAAGGGGATGTGGGCCGCATGCTTCAGGGCGCCGCCCAGCTCGTCCGACTTTTCATAGAGGACCACCTCGTGGCCCCGCTTGGCCGCCGTAATGGCCGCCTCCATGCCGCCGGGGCCGCCGCCGGCGATGACATATTTCATCTTCCGCGCCGGGCCGGGCAGGCCCTGGAGATAGGACTCCCGCCCTGCCGTGGGGTTGATGGTGCAGTGGAGCACCCGCCCCTTGTCGATGTACTGGGCCTGGTTGCAGACATAGCAGCGCAGGCAGCGGTGGATTTCCGCCTCGCGGCCGGTGCGGGCCTTGTGGGGCAGCTCCGGGTCGGCCAGGATGCTCCGGCCCAGGATGAAGCCGTCGCAGCGGCCCTCCTCCAGATACTGCTCCATCAGCTCCGGGTCGGTATAGCCGCCCACGCTGGTGATGGGAATCTTGGTGACAGCCTGCTTCACCTTCACAGAGAACTCGGAGTTAATCCCCCGGGGCTCGAAGATGGAGATGGCCATGCGCTTGCCCCAGGGCATGCCGGCGGAGACATTAATCATGTCCACCTTGTCCTCCACCATCTTGCAGAAGGCCACCACATCATCAATCTCCAGGCCGCCCTCCAGGAACTCGCTGCCGGAGATGCGCATATCCAGGGCAATGGTGCGGCCCACCCGCTCCCGGACACGGTCAATGACCATCAGGGGGAAGCGGGCCCGGTTCTCGATGCTGCCGCCATACTTGTCGGTCCTCTTATTATAGTAGGGGCTCAGGAACTGGTGGAGCAGCCAGCCGTGGCCGCAGTGAATCATGGCCATGTCAAAGCCGCAGTCCCGGACATTTTCCACCGCCTCGGCAAAGGCGTTGGCCACATCGTCCATCATGGCCTCGTCCATCTCAATAATCTCGTCGCCCCATTCGTCTATGCCGCCGGTGGGGCCCATGGAGGGCCGCCCCTCGTTATAGGCGGGGTCAGCCATACATCCGCCGTGGGAAATCTCAATGTTGGCCAGGGCGCCATAGGAGTGGATGGCGTCGGAGACCCGCTGGAGATAGTGCCAGGAGGAGGGCTCGCCCAGCATCAGCTGCTGGTCATGGGTCTTGCCGTTGTCGGTGCGGACAATGCTCTCGCCGATGGTGACCACAGCGGCGCCGCCGGCGGCCAGGTTGGCATAGTAGGCAATGGCCTGGTCGGTGAGGCCCTGCTTGGCATCCATCTCCACGATGGACATGGGGCCCGTCTCGATGCGGTTGCGCATAATGACCGGCCCGACCCGCAGGGGGGAGAAGAGCTTCGGGAACTTACACATACTCAATTGTTATACCTCCAAAAATCGGCTGCGCCACAGGGTGGGGGCCCGGCCCCGAGGCATTTCGGGGGCAGGCCTCCGCCCTATGGCCGGCTCTGGTATTTTTACGCAAAGCGGGACGTAAGCTCCCCCGGAACCGGGGGAGCTTATGTCCCGGGAGACTGTCAAAAAACATATGCGCCAGGGACATTTTTACGCATACAGCGGGGGAGCTCGAGGGGGC
>CAZRNK010000416.1:0-2172 GCA_964601435.1 uncultured Oscillospiraceae bacterium
GGGAATTTATTTCTACGATTTTTCTGTCAGAAGGAGGTCATTTTCATGTCCATTCCCACCCCCCATATTGAAGCGAAAAAAGAGGACTTTGCCAAAACGGTTCTGATGCCCGGCGACCCCCTCCGCTCCAAGTTCATTGCGGAGAACTTTCTGGAAAATCCCCGCCTCATCAACAACGTCCGGGGCGTCCAGGGCTACACCGGCACCTGGAAGGGCGTACCCGTCAGCGTCCAGGCCAGCGGCATGGGCATCCCGTCTATCGGCATTTACAGCCACGAGCTCTTCAACTTCTATGATGTAGACAACATCATCCGGGTGGGCTCCGCCGGGGCCATCAGCGACGATTTGAAGCTCCGGGACATTGTTATCGCCATGGGCGCGTCCACCAACTCCGCCTTTGCCAGCCAGTTCGGGCTCACCGGCTCCTTTGCCCCCATCGCCTCCTGGAAGCTGCTCCAGGCCGCGGTGGAGACAGCCGAGGCGGAGGGCCTGCCCTATGTGGTGGGCAACATCCTCTCCAGCGACCCCTTCTACAATGACGACCCGGAAGTCAACGACAAGTGGAAGAAGATGGGCGTCCTGGCCGTGGAGATGGAGGCCGCCGGGCTGTACATGAACGCCGCCCGCTCCGGCAAAAACGCCCTGGCCATCTGCACCATCTCCGACCACCTCTACACCGGCGAGGCCCTGGACGCCGAGGCGAGGCAGAACACCTTTACCCAGATGATTACCCTGGCCCTGGATACGGCAGTCCTTCTGGAAAACAAAAAATAATGTAAAATTCTTCTATGTTTTTCATGAAAAATCTTTACTCCTCCCGACAGGATTTTGTGGCTTTCTCTATTGATTACGAAATTATTACATGATATAATGCCCTTGCAATACCCCGACAGACAGACAGAAACCACAATGCCTGTCCCACTTGTTTGGGAAAACATCTGAAAAACGGAGGAATGAACATGAAAAAGTCAATTGCACTGCTTCTGGCTTTGGTTCTGGCCTTTGGCATGATGGCGGGCTGCAGCGGCGGGTCCACTGAGACCCAGGCTCCGGCCACCGAAGCCCCGGCTGCCACCGAGGCCCCGGAAGCTACAGAAGCCCCCGCCGAGGGCACCGAGGCCCCCGCAGACGCCACTGAGGCTCCGGAAGCTGCCGGCGGCGTCATCACCAAGGTCGCCCTGGTCACAGACGTGGGCACCATCGACGACGAGTCCTTCAACCAGGCCACCTGGCAGGGCGTGGAAGCCTGGTGCCAGGCCAACAACATCGAGTACACCTACTATCAGCCCACCGAGGACTCCACCGATGCCCGTATGATTAGCATCGCCCAGGCCATTAATGAAGGGGCCAACACCGTGGTCATGCCCGGCTACCTCTTCGGCGAGTGCGTCATCAATGTGGGCGAGCAGTACCCCGATGTCTACTTCATCGCCATCGACGTGGGTGCTGGTGACCTGATTATCAACGACGAGGCCCACGACCCCGGCGCCAACACCGCCTGCATCACCTTCTCTGAGGAGCAGGCCGGTTATCTGGCTGGCTATGCCGCCGTTATGGACGGCTACACCCAGCTGGGCTTCCTGGGCGGCATGGCTGTCCCCGCTGTCCAGCGCTATGGCTACGGCTTTGTCCAGGGTGCTGACGCCGCTGCTACTGAGCTGGGCGTAGATGTCACCATCAACTACACCTACGGCGGCCAGTTCTTCGGCGACGCCACCATCACCGCCCAGATGGAGGGCTGGTACTCCTCCGGCACTGAGATTGTCTTCGCCTGCGGCGGCGGTATCTACACCTCCGCAGTTGAGGCGGCCAACCTCCACGACGGCAAGGTCATCGGCGTGGACGTGGACCAGAGCTCCATTGACCCCTGCATCGTCACTTCCGCTATGAAGGGCCTGCAGAACGTCACCGAGACCCTCCTGGACGAGCTCAACAACGGCAACTTCTCCAACTACTCCGGCAAGGTTTCCAACTACTCCCTGACCGAGGGCGACTATGTTGGTCTGCCCACGGACGCCGACTCCTGGCGGTTCGAGACCTTCACTGTAGAGCAGTATGAGACCGTTAAGGGCGAAATTATGGACGGCACCCGTGTCGTCTCCAACAGCACCGACGCCATGCCGGAGACCACCAACGTCACAGTCAACGAGGTTGGTTAATCCCTTTACCCCG
>CAZRNK010000417.1:0-2172 GCA_964601435.1 uncultured Oscillospiraceae bacterium
CTTCATAGCGCGTCTATTGCCTCCTTCACAGTTCAGAAAATACCGCACCATGCGGCTTTTTTCTTTTGTGCTTGTTCTCAAAAGGTGTACCTTTTGGCAAGCCTATTTGTGGCAAAAAATATAGCACGATATTCAGATATTTTCAATGCTTTGCATGGGATATCACTAAAAACTTGAGATTTTCTGTTCAGTTTAGATGGCATACATTTATTCTCAAAAGGTACACATTTTGACACTTTTTTAAGGTTTACAACAGCGCGCACACAAAGCACGTGCCTGGAGAGAAAAGCTGCGCCCCGTCCGGTTTTCGCGGAAACCGGGCGGGGCGCAGTCTGTTTTGCCGGGGGTGCCATTGTGGGGCATATACTATTTATAATATAGAAAGATTACAGCTTCTTCCGCAGCTTGCCAATGAGGAAGATAAGGGGCATCAGGCCGAAAATCAGGCTCAGGTTGATGGCCGGGATGATTTTTTCCGAGTAGGGGAGCAGGGAGAAGGAGGTGGGGGCCATGGTGAGGGCGATGAGCAGGCTCCCGCCTGCGCACACCCAGAGGAGCCAGCGGCCTTTTTCAGCAGGGGCCCCCGCCGCCGGCCGGGGCCCGGCACAGGCCGCGGCGCGATGTAGGCGCGGCCATAGCAGATGAGATAGGCGTTGTGAAAGGCCAGGATGAAAAGCAGCGTCACCAGGACAAAGTCCGTAATCATCCACAGGGCAATGACAATGGCTTCGATGCGCTCAATGACGGAAAAGAGCTTGATTTCCCGGATGAGAATGAAGAAGGGGTGGTTCATGTTGTTTAAAAGCTCCGGGCCAAAGGTGCCGATGGTGGTCAGGCACAGCAGCAGCACCAGGAAGAGCAGAAAGGCAATCCACCCCACCAGGGGGCGCAGGGAGCGGCGCGTCTCATTGACATGCCCCTCCAGAAAAGTGAAGTAGACGACGATGCTGCATGCGTCAATGAGGGAGACGCTGGCCAGCGCCACACTGCCCAGGTCCGCCGGCGTCACAGCCAGCAGGGGGGCAATGTCCGCGCCGGGCAGGGCGAAGAGAAAGACCACCAGGAAGGTCAGCAGCAGCACCACCCGGAAAATGGACGCGGAGCGGGCCAGGGCAGTGACCCGCCCGCCGGCGGCGATGAGGGAGAGAATCAGCATGACCACCACAAAGATGGCCGGCTGGCTGTCGGGATAGACGGTGGAGACGAAGCGGTCCGCGCCGCTGCGGAGGATAAAGCCGGCATAGAACAGAAACCAGGCCGTAAAGATGCCCAGGGCGGCGCGCCCGGCGACCGGGCCCAGCACCTCCAGAAACACCTCCCCCATCCCCTGGCCCGGCTGGGTGTTTTTCAAAAAGGCGTGCATAAACCAGAACAGGAGCAGCATCACCGGAAAGGCCGCCAGGCAGCAGAGCCAGGAGGCGGAGCCGGCCACCCGGGTCAGGCTTTTGGGAATCAGGCGGATGATGGGGGGCATCAGGGAGACGAAGCTGATGGCCAGCATCTGTCTCCGGCTGATTTTGTCAAAATCCGGCGGCATGGCTTACTGCCCTCCTTCCAGGTTTACAGGGTTTGTCAGGTCAAAGGAGCGCCCAACGGTGCCCGAGACGGTGAGGGTGATGGGGAGCTGGGGGAAAATGGCGGGCCAATTCTCTTCGATGCGCCCAAAGGCGATGGGGGACGCCTGGCGGATGTGCTCCCCCAGGGCCAGAAAGTCCGCGTCTAAAGACTGGGAGAGGGTGAGGACGGCTTCCGCCCAGGCGGTGAGCTTTTGGGAAAAGGCGGCGTTCAGATTGGCCTGAAAGTCCGGGCTGGTAATGTCCACGTCCAGTTCACTCAGCTCCACCAGGGCCGCCTGGACCTCGATGGAAACCTCCAGCCGCTCCAGGACGCCGTCCTCGCCCCAGATGGGGGCGAAGGCGGTGGCGCCCTTGTCAATCTCCACTGTGACGCCGCAGCCGTCTACCTCCAGGAGGATGGCCCCTACGCCGAAGTGGTTTTCCAGGATGGAGACGCCCCGGGCCTCCTCCAGGGGGATGAAGGCGCACAGGGCGTCCCCCTTCAGGACGCCGTAGCCCGCAGGGACGGCGTTGAGTCCCTCGGTGCCGGAATAGACCGCCTCGGAGAAGTCCCGGGGCTCCACGGCGCAGAGGAGGGCGGCGCCGGAGGCCGCCA
>CAZRNK010000418.1:0-2162 GCA_964601435.1 uncultured Oscillospiraceae bacterium
TAGGGCATTCTGCCCATCAGCACCATGTCCAGTACCTTGTATGGAAACGCAAGGGCGTAAGTTTGTGTAAATTTAAAATTGCCTTTAAAAGTGTGGATTTGCCAATTCCATTGGGGCCGAGTATGCAGAAAATTTCCTCGCTGGTGATGGTTTCATTGAGGTCAGAAAAGACGTCTGTCTTTCTGTCATAGGAAAAGGCGGCATTTTGGATTTGAATTTCTCTCATATTATGACCACCCCGCTTTCTGCCGGATCAGCGCCAGCAGGAAAATTGGTGTGCCGACCATAGCCGACAATACGCCGACGGGTACTTCTCCAGAGGCCGGAACACGGACTATCATATCAATTACCATCAGGAAAATACCGCCGGCAAAAAAGGAGCAGGGGATTAAGCGGCGGTTATCCGGCCCGGCGATCATCCGGACAATCTGAGGTATCATCAGGCCAATCCAGCCAATAGTCCCACATTCGCTGATGACCACTGCGGTTATGACTGTTGATGCGAGGATGATAATGAACCGTACCCTGCCGGTATGAATCCCCAGAGACCTTGCCTGCTCTTCCCCCAGGGACATGCCGTTCATTCTGCCGCGCTGACTCATTATCAGGGTGCCGCCAAGGAGTAGAGTAAAGAACAGCACTCCCATGTTTTGGGCATCCAGCCGGGAGAGGGAGCCCATCAGCCAGAACATAAAATCCGACATTTGGCTGGAAATTGGATCTGCCATATAGCGGAGGATGGAATACCCGGCGCTGAGAAGACTGCTGAGTACGGTACCGACCAGGACAAGGGTCAATGTGGGGTTGCCCCGAAGCAGGTGTCCAATGAGATAGACGGCCAGGACAGTGGCAGCTGCAAAGACGAATGCCAGTGTATAGGTCATGGAATGTCCCAGCTCCAGAACAACAGCCAGCATGGCCCCAAAACAGGCCCCGGAGGATACGCCTAAAATGGATTCGGAGACAAGGGGGTTGCGGAAAACGCTTTGGTAGCTGGCTCCGGATATGGCCAGTCCCCCGCCCGCCAGCATGGCGCCCAGAACCCTGGGCACCCGAATGGACAGCAGAACCAGCGTAACCCTGCTGTCCCAGGTTACCGGAATCGGGTTGGGAATGGTGTAGGTGAGGTTGAGTCCGGGAATCCGCGTGGGCAACTCCAGCAGCCAGATGCATTTGTCGGCAATCCCCCAGAGCAGGCAGCGGAATACATCTCCCGGCGACGTATAATATTTTCCGGTTAAAATACACCAGCAGAAGGCGGCGGCGAACACGGCGGCAAGGACGACGTATAGAATTTTGCTGCGTCTGCGCTCCCTGGCGGCCAGGGCTTCCCCATAGGAAGGTGCGGCCGTCGCAACAGATTCGTTTTCCATAGGCTTTTTCCCTCCGCTCCGCACAAATCGGAATTGAGCGGTGGCCGGAATCATCGCCGGCCGCCGCTCGCTGGAATACCGTTTATTACCGAATGAACTGTGCCTCGTTCAGGGTGATTGCAGACCCCTCCAGCATGGTGGCGATTTCTTCATCTGTCGCCTAATAGCCATACCACTCAAGGCCAAAGTCCCGGACAACATCCTCCATAGCGGGGCCGGTATAATCCTCGCCATAGAGTGTGGAGCACATCCAGTACATCAGCATGATAATCGTGGGGAAGGTGCTGGGGGCCCAGCCTTCAAAGTCTGCCATGACGGTGTAGAAGTTGCCCTCCTGATAGGCGCGGGTGCTGGTAAAGACAGGGTTTGTCAAAAGCTCTTCATCTGCGACCTGTTTGCTGCGGAAATTGAGAATAATGTCTGCATCATAGGCGGCCACGGCCTCCATGTCCACTTCGACATAATCGGGCTCGTCATAGCACAGCGTGGCGCCGGTCCGCTTGATGCACTCGATTGTCTCTGCTGTATTGCCCTGGAGCCGGTAAGTCCCGTTGCTCATGGACCAGATGGCCAGTACAGTTACATCCTCCAGGGGCTCATAATCGTCATAAATCGTCAGGGCGTCGTAATAAGTATCAATCAGGGCATAGCAGTTGTCTGCAATTTCGCCCCCGAAAATCTCGGCAGCCAGCCGGTAAAAATCCATTACGCCTTCGGAGTTGGGGGGATAGCAGCAGACCACAGGCAGGCCGCAGTTTTCAATCTGGGCAATGCGCTCATCGTTCGGGT
>CAZRNK010000419.1:0-2160 GCA_964601435.1 uncultured Oscillospiraceae bacterium
CCTATCAGGCGATCTCCGGCGCGGGCAAGAACTTTGAAACCTGGCCGGAGATGGTGGACAACGTCATCCCCTATATCGGCGGCGAGGAGGAGAAGAGCGAGCAGGAGCCCCTGAAAGTATGGGGCCGGGTGGAAGGCAGCGTAATTGTCAACGCCGACGCCCCTGTCATCACCGCCCAGTGCCTCCGCGTCCCCGTCAGCAACGGCCACACTGCTGCAGCTTTTGTCACCTTCCAGAACAAACCCACCATGGAGCAGATGAAGGCGGCCTGGGCCTCCTTCAAGGGACGTCCCCAGGAGCTGAACCTCCCCTCTGCCCCCAAAGAGTTCCTCCATTACTTTGAGGAGGACGACCGGCCGCAGGCCCGTCTCGACCGGGACCGGGAGGGCGGCATGGCCGTCACCATCGGCCGCCTCCGGGAGGATACCCAGTACGACTATAAGTTTGTCTGTCTCTCCCACAACACCCTGCGCGGTGCCGCCGGCGGTGCAGTGCTGCTGGCGGAGCTTCTGTGCGCAGAGGGGTATATCCAATCTGTAAATTAACCAAAGGAGGTTTTTGTGGTATGAAAACACCGATTTTTACCGGGTCCTGCACCGCGATTGTCACCCCCTACACGGAGGATGGCATTGACTACGGCAAGATGGCCGAACTCATTGACCAGCAGTACGCCGGCGGCACCAGCGCCATCGTCGTCTGCGGCACCACCGGCGAGAACGCCACCCAGCCTGTCCCTGAGCATGAGAAGCTGGTGGACTTCTGTGTCAAGCACACAGCGGGGCGGATGAAAATTATTGCTGGCGTTGGCAGCAACGACACCATGACTTCCCTCCAGCTGGCCACCAGCGCCAAGGCCTCCGGCGCAGACGGCATCCTGATGGTCACACCTTACTATAACAAAACTACCCAGAAGGGCCTGGTGGCCCACTTCACCTATGTGGCGGATCGGGTAGACATTCCCATGATTGTCTATAACGTCCCCAGCCGCACCAGCATCGGCCTGACCGCCCCCACCTACAAGATTCTCAGCCAGCACCCCAATATTAACGGCGTCAAGGAGGCCTCGGGGGACTTCAGCCTCTTTGCCCAGACCCGGGCGCTGTGCGGGGATGACCTGTTCATCTGGAGCGGCAACGACGACAACACGGTTCCCATGATGGCCATGGGCGCCCTGGGTGTTATTTCTGTCGCCTCCAATATCGTCCCCGACGTGGTCGCCAAGCTGTGCGCCCTCTGCCTGGACGGCGATTTCAAGGCCGCCACAGCGCTGTACTGTCAGTACGCCGACCTCTTTGCCAAGCTGTTTATCGAGGTAAACCCCGTCCCGGTCAAGACGGCAATGAACCTCATGGGCATGAATGTTGGCCGCCTCCGCCTGCCCCTGGTGGAAATGGCTCCGGAAAATCTGGAGAAGCTGAAAGCCTCCCTGGCGGGAGTTGGCCTGCTTTAAAGGCGGCGGCAGCTCCATACAAAAGAGAAAGCAAGGAGTTTACCCAACATGCTGAAAGTTATTATTTCCGGCTGCAATGGCCGTATGGGCCAGGTGGTGGCCCGGATGTGCGCTGCAAGGCCGGATATGCAGGTGGTGGCGGGCTTTGACCCAAACACGGAAAAGCGGGGGGAGTTTCCCGTCTATGCTGACCCTATGGAATTCCAGGGCAGCGCAGATGTGGTCATTGATTTCTCCAGCCCTGCGGCGCTGAGCGCCCTTCTGTCCTTTGCCCGGCGCCGGAAAATTCCCCTGGTGCTCTGCACCACCGGCTACTCCCAGGAGCAGCTGGCGGATATTCAGGCCGCTGCGGAGGAGGTGCCCCTGTTCAAGTCCGGCAACATGTCCGTTGGAATTAACCTGCTCACCGTCCTCATCAAAAAAGCAGTGGCTGTGCTGGGCGAGGGCTTTGATGTGGAGATTGTAGAGCGCCACCACCGGACCAAGGTGGACGCCCCCAGCGGCACAGCATTGATGCTGGCCGACGCCGTAGCCGAAGCCAGAAATGGCCCCAGCGAATATGTATATGAGCGCCAGAGCGTCCGCCGGACCCGCCGCCCGGAGGAAATCGGCATTTCCGCCGTCCGGGGCGGCACCATAGTAGGCGAACATGAGGTCATTTTTGCGGGAACGGACGAGGTGCTGGAGTTTAAGCACACCGCCTACTCCCG
>CAZRNK010000420.1:0-2156 GCA_964601435.1 uncultured Oscillospiraceae bacterium
ATCTGCAATACTCTCTTTTTCATTGGGGTCCCTCCGTCTTTGGGTCTGGTTTTCAATATTATAATGATAACAAAAAACAGGGCCGGTTGCAACCGTTCCTTTGTGAAAATTTGCGAAACTTCCTTTTGCAGCGCCTGACAGGCCGTATTTTGACAAAAAACGCCCGCCGCGGCTAAAGCCGCGGCGGGCGCATTTCAGGTGCAGGCGCCGCCTTCAGCGTCCCTTTATCCCGGAGGGGGCGCGCCATCGGGAGGAGGTCCGGGATTGGCTACAACCTCTTCCACTTGCTCACCGGCCAGATAGCGATCATAAGCAAACTGATAAACTTCAACGATTTCATCAATGCCAAAGTTTTCGATGGACTGCACATAGGTGTCCCATTCGCTCTCAATATCAGCGGAGCCGATGATGAACTTTAGAATCATCTCGGAAGCGTAAGTTTTGATATCGGCATAGCGGTCCTTGATCTGCTCATTTTCGTCCGAGGTCAGCGCATAGGAACCCATGCTGCGGCCAGTGACGTAATTTTCACGCCACAAGACGCCAGCTTCTTTTTGTGCATCAGAATACCCGGACTGTTCACGGGTCTCGTCGCGATAGAACGGGCCGCGGTCCAGCACATACATAAACAGGGCCACCGTGGTGGTGTAGTCAGGATTATTCAGCACCACATCGGTAAATACGGGGTTGCCGTCTTCGTCAAAAACAAAGCTTTCGTTCTCCACGCCAAAGTTACACAACAATGCGCCGTCATCGGTGTACATGTAGTTGCACCATTGAATCAGCAGCTCGGGATTCTCACACTGGGTAGAGATGGACCACGGGGTAGCCGCCGTCCAGGTCACTTCATCCTCAAAGGGGATTGTGCCGCCTTCTTCCAGCGTGAAGTTCTTCACGCCGCTCAGCGTAAAGCCTTCTTCTGTGGCGTTGTTCTCCAGACTGGCAATATAGGTCACTTCTCCATAGAACACGCCGCATTCGCCGTTCAAGATAATATCACTGGGCGGGTTTTGGGTGTCCGTATACGTCATGAAGTCCTTCCAGATCAGGCCCTCGGAATACCATTCGTTGAGCATCGTCAGGTACTCTTTAAATTCCGGTTGAATCGGGCCGTAATACACCTGTCCATCTACCTGATACATGGGATCGGCAATACCGGTGCCGTCGCCGACGGAACCAAGGATGCCATAGGCATTGACCAGGCCATTGTCCAGTCCGACGCCGTAGTTCTGGATGGTCAAGGGGGCGGTGGCGCCCTTTTCGTCACGGAAGGCTACCAGCACATCATGGAGTTGGTCCAGGGTCTCCGGCGTCTCCAGACCCAAGTCGTCCAGCCAGTCCTGGCGGATGATGGGGCCGAAGGTGGGAGTCGTCTCCTTCTGCATGGGCACACAGGGCAGGCCGGCAATATAGCCGGATTCCGTCAGCAGGCTTTCAAACAAATCCTGGTCAGAGTCCAACAGCTTACAGATCTGGGGCGCAAGCTCCTCCGTCAGCAGAGGCCGGATATCCAGAAGAATCTCGTCGGCGACAGCTGCTTCGCCGCCGCCGGTGTACAGTGTGGTGGCGTTGGAGAGGATGTCATACAGGTCGCCGCTGACGCACATCAGGTTGAACTGCTCGCCCTCATTGTCGGGATGGACACAGTGCCACTCCAAATAGACACCGGTCCGCTCCGCCAGAATGTTCCACAGCGCACAGTCTTCCGTTGGGTCGTCAATAATGGCCAATACGTTGGGGTTGACGCCCATCCACATGGTGAAGGTCTGCGGCTCATCGGTCAGGGGCAGCGACACGTTGCCCAAGGGCTCTGCAGGCCAGACACCGGCGGTATACTGGCCCTCGGTGCCGGATTCTTCCGGCTCAGCTTCTTCGTCCGCACTTTCCGCAGGCGGCGCCTCGGCCGAGGTCTCCGTTTCCGGCGCGGCAGAGGTTTCTGCACTGCTTTCCGCTGTCTCTGCGGACGCTGCAGGCTGCTCCGTTTCCGTGCCGCTGGAACCGCAGGCTGCAAACAGGCAGGTCACCATGGCCAGCGCCAACAGCAGGGCAAGAAGCCGCGTTGTTTTTTTCATCTTCATTCTCCTTTGCTTCAGATTTCCGGCAGCCGCCCACAGCGGCATACGGAGTTCAAGTAAATTATAAGTTCCGCCGCTCGG
>CAZRNK010000421.1:0-2151 GCA_964601435.1 uncultured Oscillospiraceae bacterium
CTTTTGGATACTTTTCTTGCAGGAGCAAGAAAAGTATCGCCCCCTCGTCCCCTTCGCAAAGGGAAAAAAGTTTCTTTTGGTTCCTTTTCTTACAGGGGCAAGAAAAGGAACACTTTTGTTTCTTTCGTTTCTGAGAGAAAAAGCCTTATTCCTGCGCCGGCTTTTGCCGGACGGCCCGGTTGAGCAGCTCGGTCATCAACAGCATCAGCACTGCAAAGAAAAGCAGGAAAAAGGGATAGAGCCCCACGCTGATATGTTCGGCCAGGAGGCCGAAGAGGGGCGGCATGAAGGTAGAGCCGGTGTAGGCACTGGCCATCTGTACCCCCACAATCGCCTGGGAATTTTCTGCGCCGAAATTTTCCGGCGTGGCATGGATGATGGAGGGATAAATGGGCGCGCAGCCAAAGCCGGTGAGGATGAGGCCGCCCAGGCACAGGCTGTTCCCCGGCAGGGGCAGCGCAATGGCAACGACGCCCAGAAACAGGACGCACAGCCCCATGCGAATCATGTTCCGGTCCCCAAAGCGGTTGGAGATAAAGCCGCAGAGAAAGCGCCCCGCCGTAATGCCCAGATAAAAGAAAGAGGCGTAGCGGGCGGCAGTTTCCACGCTGACATCACGGGCTGTCACCAGAAAGCTGCTGGCCCACAGGCCGGTGGTGTTCTCCAGGGCGCTGTAGCCGAAGAAGGCCAGCAGGATATAACCCAGGCCCCGGATGGCAGTGAGCCGGGTGCGGGGCGCGGGGGCGGCTGCCGCAGCGCCGTCCGAAAGGGCGTCCTTTTGCCGGGCCCGCCACAGGGGCAGGGAGAGAAAGAGGATTGCCGTCAGCACAACCTGCAGGATGGAGACAGTGCGATAGCCCGCATGCCAGCCCAGGCCGCCGGTGAGGCAGGCGCTCATGATATAGGGGCTGACGGCGGCCCCCACGCCCCAGGCGCAGTGGAGCCAGCTCATGTGCCGGGAGGTGTAGTGGAGCGCCACATAGTTGTTCAGGGCTGCATCCACCGCCCCGGCCCCCAGACCGTAGGGGATGGCCCACAGGCAAAGCATCCAGAAGGCAGAGGAGAGGGAAAAGCCAAAGAGGGCGACGGCCGTCATGGCAACGCTGATGGCGGTCACAAGGCCGGCCCCCAGCCGCTTGGTCAGGAAGTCGGAGCTCAGGCTGGAGACGATGGTGCCCCCGGCAATAATCATGGAAATTATGCCCGCATAGGAGGAGGGGGTGCCCAGCTCCGTCTGCATAACAGGCCAGGCAGAGCCCAGTAGGGAGTCGGGCAGTCCCAGGCTGATGAAGGAAATATAAATGATAGTCAGAAGCAAAGTATACACGTCGGCCTCATCCTTTTATTGTAATATTTTCACAAAAAATCGCTATAGGCGGATATTGCATCAGCCTGTAAAAATTGATCTGCCGATGAATATTTCAGTACAAAGCGGGGGAGTTCGAGGGGGCTTCGTCGGGACAAGCTCCGCATCCCGCACTTCCGGGCTTTACGCCCGAAAGCTTGCTCGCTCCGGCTGTCCCTCCTCTCCCCAGCAAAGGCTGTTTACCTCTGCTGGGGCCCCCGATAGCCTCGAATTAGATCAGCCGCCGTCAAAAAGCCCTAGACACATCAGGGCTTTTTGAGCGAAGCGGCATTTTTGCACTTGAAAAATGCTCGGCGGCAAAGCGCAGTCAAAAAAGCTTCCCCCTCGGGGCTTTTTTGACAAGCTGGGTCGGATATTGCCTATAAGAGTATAAGGAAAAGCGCGGCAAAGTGCAAGAGGAAGAAGTATATAAAAGTTGGAAAATTTAAAGAAAGGTGGATTTTCTTTTTGCAGCGCAGCAAAATCCCCCCGCCCGGCATCACACGGGCGAGGGGATTTTGTGTTTCAGAGCATAGATTGGCGCGTCAGCCCTCCGCCTGTAAATGGGGCGGGAGGGAGTCGTCCGACTCCACCCATTCCTTATGCACGTCCACCACCCGGTAGTCCGTCTCAGTGTCCCGGATGACCAGCCGGGCGATGCCGGCGTTGATAATCAGGCGGCGGCACATGGAGCAGGAGGTAGAGCCGGGGATGAGCGCCCCGGTCTTGGGGTCCCGGCAGGCCATGTACAGCGTGGCCCCCAGCATCTCCTGGCGGGAGGCGGAAATAATGGCGTTGGCCTCGGC
>CAZRNK010000422.1:0-2136 GCA_964601435.1 uncultured Oscillospiraceae bacterium
CCAAAATTGGCGATTTTCACCCGGCCCGGAATGGCGATTTTCGCCCGGCGCTAACACTTTTTTCTGTATATCCAAATTCAAGTCAATTAACACGCGCTCTCACAAATGGATATGAATTGGAAATTGTAAAAAATGGAGTTTATGCAGCCTTTGACTATGTATTACTGGGAAAAAGTAACTGGCCAGATATAGTATTTGTAGGCAAACGAAATATGTTTCTATTTGAATACGGAAATTATTTGGTAAATGATTATGATAGATGTGTCGAAATTACATTTACATCATTGAGTCCGGATGTATTATATATGCTCCCATGGGATCCTGCATTGGCCGATTTGTAAGAAACCAGAACCATAAGTCATAAAGTTGTTTTTCGCGAAAACACTGGACTGTTCCTAAAAGAAAGTCCAGTGTTTTCTACATAAATAATCAAGGATGAATTATCTACCTTTTTGTACCGTCCTCCGATACACCCAAAACGCCGCCCCGGCAGTGACTACCTCGGTGATCCAAAAGGCGTGCCACACCCCGTTGGGGCCTAGGGCATGGCAGAGGAGAAAGGCGGCGGGGAGGATGACCACCACATACCGGCACAAGGAGATGACCAGAGACTGAGCCCCTTTTCCCAGTCCCTCCAGAGCGCCGGAGGAGGTGACGGACACGGCGGAGACGAGGAAGTCCGCACAGATGATCCGCAGGGCGGTCCCGCCCGCCTGAATGGTGCCCGGCTGATCGGTGAACAGGCCAATAAGGGGCTCCGCCCAGAGCAGGCACACCGCCGTGCCCAACGCCATGATGATGCCGCTGGAACACAATGTGGCGTTGTACAGCTTCCGTACCCGGCCATATTCCCCGGCTCCATAGTTGTAGCCGATGAGGGGCCGCAGACCCTGGACAATGCCGTTGGCGGGGAGGTAGAGGAAGGTCTGGAGCTTATAGTAAATCCCCAGAATCACCACATAGCTCTGGACAAAGGTGGACAGCAGGCCGTTGAGTGCCGAGATAAGCAAAGAGGGGAGGGCCAGGTTCAAGGTGGCGGGTATCCCCACCGCATAGAGCTTTCGGTCTAGACTTGCCTCCAGCTTCAGACAGTCTCGGCGCAGGTGTACTGGAATGGGGACTAGCTTGTAGGCTGCCAGATAGACTGCCAGGGTGAGCACCTGACCAACGCCGGTGGCCAGGGCGGCCCCGGAAATACCAAGCTCCGGGAAGGGGCCCAGGCCGAAAATCAGTATGGGGTCCAAGATGATGTTCGCAATACATCCAGTCAAAAGGGCGGCCATAGTGATCTTCATTCGGCCCACTGCCTGGAAAAGCTTTTCAAAGGACAGCCCCAACATGATAATGACCGAAAAGGAGAAGGCGATGCTGGAGTACTGAAGCCCCAACTGGATGACCACAGGATCACTAGTAAATCGTTCCAGGAAAGCAGGCATAATGGCGATGCTGCCTGCCATAAGCACTAGGCCGTGTAAAGCAGACAGCGCCATACCGTGGGTGGCTGCGGTATCTGCCCTGCGGTGATCTCCGGCGCCAAGACCAATGGCAATGACTGCATTGACGCCCACCCCAAAGCCAATGGCTACGGCGTTAATAAAGTTCTGAATTGGATAAACCAGAGACAGAGCAGTCATAGCCGCCTCACTGATCTGTGCTACAAAGAAGCTGTCCACAATATTGTAAAGAGAATTGACCAGCATAGACAGTACCATGGGCAGGGCCATGGAAGCCAGCAGAGGTAAGATGGGCCGCTCTTTCATAAAGGCCTCGTTCATGGAGATTCCTCCTGTCAAATGTATGTGGGTCGGGCCGCAAAAAACCACACAGCCGTCCCAAAGAGACGGCTGTGTGGCGAAAAAAGCAGCAGCTAGAAAAATCCACACGAAATTTTCGTGGAGCTATCATAGCATATACCAGTAGACCTGTCAAGGCGGGGCCATTTTGCCGCACCAAATGTCCGTTTTGGTGAGAGCGCGATCTCACCGCAGCTGCTTTCTTTCAGGCATGGGGCGGGAGAAAATCTGCTATCCCTCCGGCAGTTTGGACAACATCACAGCCAGCTCTGCCCGGGACACTGGGGCCTCCGGATAGAAGGAACCGTCAGGTGCGCCGGTGACTACTCCGGAAGCCGCCAGC
>CAZRNK010000423.1:0-2135 GCA_964601435.1 uncultured Oscillospiraceae bacterium
GGGCCAGGGTGGAGCCGCAGATGGAGCCCTGGGAGGTGGAGCCGTTGGAGGAGAGGACCTCGCTCACCACCCGGATGGCATAGGGGAACTCCTCCAGAGGCGGGATAACGGGCTCCAGGGCCTTTTCCGCCAGGGCGCCGTGGCCATACTCCCGGCGGCTGGTGGAACGGCTGCCCCGGGCCTCGCCCACGGAGAAGGAGGGGAAGTTATAGTGGTGCATGAACCGCTTGGACTCCTCTTCCCAGATGGTGTCCAGCTTCTGGGCGGCGGAGATGGTGTTCAGCGTGGCAATGGAGAGGACCTGGGTCTGGCCGCGGGTGAAGAGGCCGGAGCCGTGGACCTTGGGGATGAGCCCCACCTCGGCGGCCAGGGGCCGGATTTCGTTCATGGCCCGGCCGTCCACACGCTTGCCCTGGAGGAGCCAGCGCTTGACAATCTTTTTCTGCATCCGGTAGAGGATTTCCTCCATGTACTTGCCCATCTCGGGGAAGCGCTCCAGATACTTTTCCTCCACGGCGGTAATCCACTGGTTGACCCGCTCTTCCCGGATGTTTTTGTCGTCGGTATCCATGCAGTATTCCATGCCGGCCATCTCATTTTCGCAGAGGGTGTCAAACAGCTCCTCGTCAAAGTCGGCGTGGTCGTAGGTAAACTTTTCCTTGCCGATTTCCGCCACCATCTTGTCGATGAGGTCCAGGACCGGCTGCATCTTCTCGTGGGCAGCCACGATGCCGTTATACATAATGTCCTCGGGAATCTCCTTGGCAGCGGCCTCAATCATGACGATTTTCTCATGGGTGGCGGCCACGGTGACGGTCATCTGGTTGTTCTCCCGCTCGGCCTTGGTGGGGTTAAAGAGATATTTCTCCCCGTCCCAGCCCAGGGAGATGGCGGCGATGGGGCCGTTGAAGGGCACATCAGAGATGGCCACCGCGGCGGCGGCGCCAATCATGGCGGTAATCTCCGGGGAGCAGTCCCGGTCCACGCTGAGGACGGTGCAGGTAATCACGACATCGTTGCGCAAGTCGCTGGGGAACAGCGGGCGCATGGGCCGGTCAATCATCCGGCTGGCCAACACGGCGTTCAGGCTGGGGCGGCCCTCCCGGCGCAGGAAGCTGCCGGGAATCCGACCCACGGCGTAGAGCTTCTCCTCGAAGTCCACGCTCAGGGGGAAGTAGTCGATGCCGTCCTTGGGCCGGGCAGAGGCGGCCACCGCCACCAGGACGGTGGTGTCCCCATACTTGGCCAGGATGGAGGCGTTGCACAGCTCGGCCATTTTCCCGGTCTCCAGGATGAGAGGCCGGCCGCAGTAGTCCAGCTCATAGCGGCGGAGGTTATTGAATTCCTTTTTCTTGATAATCAATGGGAGAACTCCTTTCCTGTCCGCCGGTGCAGGGCCACAGCCTTTTCGCACTTGAAGGCATGTCCTTTTTCCAAGGGCACAGCTTCAAATACGAAAGGGTGCGCACCCGCCCGGTGGACGTTTCTATTTTTATTGTTTCACACACGGAAATGGGTTATACCGGGGGCTGCTGATGAAAAAACGTGGGACAATATGCAATTGTCCCACGTTGAAAACCTTCATTCCCCTCGGATTACTTACGAATGCCCAGCTTGGCAATGCAGGCGCGATAGCGCTCGATGTCCTTCTTGGCCAGATAGTCCAGCAGGCGGCGGCGCTTACCGACCATCTTCAGCAGGCCCAGACGGCTGTGGTTGTCCTTCTGGTGGACCTTCAGGTGCTCGGTGAGCTGGCGGATGCGCTCGGTGAGGATGGCAATCTGCACCTCGGGAGAGCCAGTGTCGGTCTCGTGGGTGCGGTTTTCGGCAATGACAGTGGTCTTTTGCTCCTTGGTAATCATGGGTAAACACGTCCTTTCTCAGTTTTGCAAAGCCCTGCGGCCCAGTAATGGGGAGAAAGGAATCCGCCCAGAACCGCGCGCGGGGGCATAAGCGAAGGTACTATATCACATTTTTTCCTGTTTGTAAAGTATTTTTCCCCTGTCTTACCGCTTGCCGCCCTTCAGGGCCTTCATCCGCTGGCTGTGGTCCAAAATCCGCTTTCGGAGGCGGAGGCTTTTGGGCGTTTCCTCCAGCAGCTCGTCGTCAGCCAGCAACTCCAGGCACTGCTCCAG